>NZ_AYMH01000066.1:0-46898 GCF_000633475.1 Bacillus sp. H1a
GTTGGTAAGTTGGAAGAAGTAACGGCATTCATGAATAAGTTGCCGAACAGTATGAAGAATGTTAGGGGGAAGATTAAAAATATTGAGATCCCGAATTTGTTCCCTGAACCTTTGTTAGCTGGTGTTGGGAATGGAGGAGGAAGAAACGCACTTGGTGGAGAGTTATTTTCTGTTGCTAAGAGTGAAACTAAGGTGCAAGCGCAAAATGCAAACCGGTTATCTGGGGAGAAACTTCCTGCAGAGGGGGTAGGAGAAGCTAATCCAAATATAGTTAGAACTAATATGTTGAAGGAGAAGTATTCACATCTCTCAGCAAGGCACTTTAAATTATGGACAATCATATACTGGTCAAGTATTTTTTAGAAATAATCAACCAATTACAGCATTTCCAATATGAGGGAGATAGATATGGCAAAAGCAAATATTAATATGTTAAGTAGTATATTAAAGTACATTGATATTAACTATATGACTGATGAAGAGAGTAACAGTGTTTATGCACTAGATATCAATGATGAGAAGAACCAAAAATATATTATTCGTAGATTAATAGTTCCAGGTGTGGAATCTGATTATTCTGAAGGAGCCTTTAAGAGGGCTAAAGAAGTTATAGTAATGGGAATCGAAAACATTGAGACTACTATTAAGATATTTCATCAGATGTCATTTCCTTTTGAAAGTGATATAGTAGATAAAAAAGCTTTTCTTGAGATTATATACCAAGAATTATTTGAAGAAGGAGATGATTATTAGAAGATAAGTATAGTGGACCTGGCATATAGCATTTGAGGTATTTCACAACATATAATGGTTGAAGCCTCAAAGTTAAATAAAGACAAAGCAATTTTATTAAGCTAAGTATTAATAGAGAAAAAAGGTTATGATATTAAAGAGTTTTTAAGTAACCTAGTTTTTTAAGCATTCTTTTCAAGGATGCTTTTTAATTTGATTTTTAAAACGAAATGTAATTTCGTATTTTACTAACGTAAATAATATAATTCCACAAAAAAGTGTACCTTCATTTGTTCATAAAGTATGTTACGATCTATATAAGATTTTTCGCATTTATTTTTCTTAAAGCATCTCGACCTCCCACGAGATGCTTTTCCCTTTTTTATGATTTTTGGTGTTAATTCATCCAACGAATAGTAATCATTTCGTATAATTCTAAAAAGTTTGACCATTGCTTGGTATTCCCTTAACATTACCTTATACATATATACGATATAACAAGTAATCGAATCAAAAAACATTAGAAACAACTTAGATGAATTTAAAGATAATTATAAAAAATCTGATGAATATTTAAATTTATCTAACTCAAAGAAAAAAATAATTAACCGGAAATTAGATAAACTAGGATGGGGTAATGTTGCAACAGCAGAAGTTGATATTTCAGGAATAAAAAAAGATTTTTAAAGCACATAGTCAAATACATTCTAGCGATTCATTGGGTTATGCAGATGATTTTTCAATTACTGCGTCAGAATAGGATAGAGTTCTAACGAATTATGTGGACGATGTACACCCAAGGTATAATGACACAGAAGCTAAAATTTTAGAAGATATCGCTTCTAAAATAAAAGACCCCAATATAAAATGGGAGATAAATTTATTCTCTGAACTAGATTGCTGTCAAAGTTGTACTAATTTAATATTTGAATTCAGGGAAAAATCCCCTAATATTAAGGTGAATATTATTACCAATAACACGTTAAAATAATAAAAAGGGAGATTGGATATAAATGAGCAACTCAATAAATTATGAATATATAATTGAAGCAGTTCAATTAGACTTGGATGAATATGTAGATGAAGATGGTTTAACTGTTACTCAAGCGAGTGGGAAAATCATTGAGGAAGACTGGCAAAATATTAATACCAATGATTTTATAAAGTATTCGTATCTTGTTAATCTTGCTTTAGAAGGAATAAAAAGAAAACAACTTCCAGATTTTTTATATGAAAAATTGTCTTATGTTGGAGAGGCTATTTCAAAAATAGAAAACAATGAATCAGAAGAATTAAAAAAAGATTTTAATATATATCAGGATAATTTAAAACAGAAATCGTTTAATATTATTGAGACTAGTGCTAGTCATAAATCAAGAATTGATTATATTTTAAATCAAAAACAATAGTTTATTTTTCTAGATTTTGAGGGAAATATTCTCAAGGTGAAAGGGACAATTCCGAAAGGGATATGTCCTTTTTTGTGTTATCTAGCTGTTTAGAGGGAAGCGTCTAGATAACATTGAACAGAGAAAAAGATTTTAAGATATAAAAGAATTATGCAGACAAACAAATATGAGTGGAAATAACATTAGAGGAAATTTTTTTATGATGAACGTTTTCCGAAATGTCATTCATGAATAAGTTGCCGGATAGTATGAAGAATGTTGGGGAGAAGATTAAAAATATTGAGATCCGGGATTTATCCCCTGAACCTTCGGCAGCTGGCGTTGGGAGTGTAGAGGAAAGAAAAACACTTAGACAGTTATTTTCGGCTTTTAAGAGTGGCACTAAGGGTACGGGTAATCTTAAATTTAAAGAAGGTTACTATGTTGAACATACAACAGGACCAGTTGAAAAGTTTACTGAACGTAATGGTATTAGTGGTGGACATAATTATGATGAGTTTGAAAATTATTTTAATAGTAGCTCTAACAAATATGAGTTGGGACCTGTTGTTAAAAAGGAACATCCAGATATAAATGGAATTTTTGATATAGAATATAAAGTAAAATATGAGAAAATGGATTATACAGGGAAAAATGGGACAGGTGAATACAAAGTAATACCTAATGGAGATAAAGTGTATAAAAAGACAGTGTATGATCTGAAAATTATTTCAAATGATGAAATAATAGCTTTAAGCAAAAAGGCTATGGAAGAAGGTTTAAATAATAAAAGAGAGATTCCATTATTAAAACAAAAAAAGATAAAAATACAAGGACAAGCAGACTATAATGGAAAAAACTTAAAATTTGAAGGTATTATGAATTCAGAAACTGGAGAGATAGAGAATGCTTATCCAGTATTAGATTGGGTGGATTAATATGAGCGTATATGAGGAATTTATTGAAATAATGAAACAGAGAAATTTGAATAAAGAGGCAGTTATTGATGTTTTGAACATATATGTAAATGGACGTAACTTTCTACAACACCTAGAAGATTTTAAAAGTAAAGATGGCGAGCGTCGGGAATATAATGGAGTAATTTATTCAGATGAATATGAACAAGATGATGAGGAGTATTTTGGACAAAATAAAGTTTTATTTTACTCTGGCGATGGTGATGATGACTACGATATTGTGAGTTATGATGAATTGTACCAGTATTTAAGTGCTGCATGTGAATTTTATATAGGAAAAAATCCTGAAAAGAAAGCGATTGCTGAAGAGTTGTTGATGAAAATTAAAGAGAAATATAATATTAAATAAGTAATAGTAAAAGCACTTCTGAATAAATGAAGTGAACCGAAAAAGCTAGACACATATTTTAAGCAGCTAATGAGGAATGCGTTCTGTATTGCACAGGGCTCATTCCTTTTAATTTTGTTTTAATTCGGTCATGCTTATAGTAATGAAGGTTTTAGTACGGATATAATATACGAATTTAATATTAGCTATAAAGAAATGATTGAAGCAGGTGTAGATTTAAAAGTAGCAAAAAAAGTAATGCGAGAAGCATATAGATATTTTGATGGATTAGGAGGATTCAAATGATAAATGTTCAAAAATTGTCGACTTATGAATTATATTCTCCAGTTGATGAAAATGAAATTAAAAAAGTTGAAGAGGAAATGGGATTAATACTCCCTAATGCTTATAAACAATTACTAAAGCATACAAATGGTTTTGTGTCCGATAATGGAATCGTTATATTTGGAGTGGATATAATAGATGAAATGAATAAAACATATGAAGTCCATGAATATGCAAAGGGTTATGTTACTGTAGGAAGTAATGGTGGAGGAAAAATGCTGTTAATGGCTACAAATGAAAACGCAACAGAGTTAGTACAAGTTGATTCGGGGATTATGGATCCGAATTATGCTACCATAGTAAGTGAGAATTTTGTACAGTGGATAAATGACGGAGCGATAGATATTGAATGTGTGGACGAAGAACAGGAAGTATTTAAGGAAAAACTGTGTAATATTATATTGGTAAGTCCACCAGTAGGAGGGGCTATGGATTTAAAGAAGATTCAAGAGGTATTTATCATCAAAAAAGGATTGTTTGACTTATTAAAAGGATTAAAACAATTACCATTCGTGTTAATGAAAGACATACCTGTTGAGTTGGCTTTAAAAAACATAGAACTGTTAGGCGAATTAGGGGATATATTGAAAATATCTAGTACTGATTAACTGATTTTAGGGCTTAAAATAGAGGATATTTGAATTAAGAAACGTTTAATACAATTATTAATTCAAAATAATATTGTTGAAAAATTGCTATTGGTTCCGTGGGTGTCCTCTATAATCAATAAACTAAACCCTTAGAAAATATTATTTGAATTTAGAGCACTTGATTGTCGACTAAAGGCAACAAGTGCTTTTTAATTAATAGGCATGCTATATAATTTTAAAAATTACTTTTATGAATTAAGGCTAATAGAAATTACTAGTATTATATAATTGAAAATAGATTAGCAAAAGGTGTGGACACCGTATCCCCATTCGTTAAAGGCCTAGAAATATTGCCAGATGGAAGTGTAATTAAATCTGGAACGAACTTCAGTGAAAGCGTAAAAGAAGCCCATGATGCCTCTAAGGCGAGTATTCAGAGTAGGATCTCGAATTTGGAGAGTGGTGGAGTTAAGGGTACGGAAAAAAGTCCTGTTAAGGTAGACTATGGAGATCAGTTTACTAAAGAGAAGCGTAAAAAGGTATTAAAGCCAGATGTTGAATATACAAGCAAAGAAGGGTATACGTATACAACAGATAGTGAAGGGCGTGTTGCAAGTTGTGAGGGTAGTCTTCAATTAGGTGATGGTAAGCGAAATAACTATGCTCAGAGAGTAGTGTGTGAAGATGATCGTCTAGTTGATGATGATGGTGGACATTTAATTGCAACTATATTTAAAGGCTCTGGTGACATTGATAATTTAGTTCCAATGAACAGTAACTTAAATAGAGGCGAATGGAAGAAACTAGAGATTGAATGGGCTAACGCTCTTAAAGATGGTGATGAAGTTAGGGTGAAAATAACGCAGAATTATAGTGGAAATTCAAAACGTCCAGACAGTTTTGTTGTTAGATATAAAATTGGTGATGAAGATAGATGGAGATTGAAAAATTTTGATAATGTACCGGGAGGGAAATTAGATGAATGATGTAAAATTAGGTAAGTTATACAATGAAATAGCAGAGATTGTAATTGATACAATTCCAGAGAAGTGGTTTAAGGTATACCTTTATGGTGAGGTTGGGGAAGGTACTCAAGAGTCATATTTTTATTACTACCCTGAAGAGAATAGTACTCCTATTTACAGTCATAATATTTTTGAACTCTTTAATGTCCCAGAAGAAGAATATTTTAAGAAGTGGTATCGTTTGTTAGATTGTATTAAGAGAATGAAGAAAGAGTTTATTGATAATGATCAAGAAGCTTGGACAAATTTCACTATGATTTTTGATAATACAGGAAAGTTTAATATTGACTTTAATTATGATGACCTTTCGGATGAAAATTCCCATGAGAGAATGATTATTTGGGAATATGAACATCTTGGTCTTATGCCTAAAAGTAATTCAGGGAAAAAATACTTAGAAAAGCATCTTAAAAATCTTGAAGATACAAAAAATTGAGTACAATATCATATATGATAAAAGCTTGTAGTGGTTTAACGTAAACATGCATAAGCATATATGAGAAGTGGATAGAAAAAGAAATGAATATTTTGAAGAATACACTCCATGATGGTACAACCATCATGGAGTACTATATGCAATGATAGAATAGAAAAAGAGGTACGAGCTTAGGCGAGATGACATTTTACTGGGTGATGAATATAAACACATGGAATGTATATGAAACTAACGAACTCGTACAAACTCGTAAGTTTTAACGTAGTAGTTGTTATGGCATATAAAAGGTGTCATACTTTCATTATAAAACTTACAAATATAATGTTACTTAAAAACATATGAACTTAAAGCACTTGATTGTCACCTTTGACAACAAGTGCTTTTTTCATAGATATATTAAGAACCGATAAACAAATAAAATATAGATTGTATATACGGATTGATAAATGAAATAAAATAAGTTGTGAATATTATATAGCGGATATTTAATTGCAACTATATTTAGAGGCTCTGGTGATATTGATAATTTAGTCGCCCAAAATAAACAAATTAATCG
Organism: Bacillus sp. H1a; assembly: GCF_000633475.1. Taxonomy (NCBI): domain Bacteria; kingdom Bacillati; phylum Bacillota; class Bacilli; order Caryophanales; family Bacillaceae; genus Bacillus; species Bacillus sp. H1a. The sequence continues at coordinate 6,378 of NZ_AYMH01000066.1, forward strand.
TTCTGGTGAAGGATGGTATAATATGGAGAAGGAGTGGGCTGATGCTTTAGGTGGAACTCCTCTTAAAAAAGTGTCAGTAAAGATTGAACCAGTATATAGTGGGCAATCATTGAGACCAAATTCGTTCTTTGTGGAATATCAAATTCAAGGGAAGAAACCGATTATACGTGAAATTTTAAATAAAGCAGGAGGTTAATAATATGTCATTTGAAAATGAATTAAATGAACTTTATCCTAAAATTGCTGAAAAGATAAACGAGATGATACCTGCTGAATGGGAAGAATTTTACTTTAATGGTGAGGTGAAGGATGGGGAAGGAGGAGTATACTTTTTCTATACAACCTTAGATGAAAAACAAGAATATAAATATTCACACTATATACCTAGAATGTATAATGTTGATAGAAAAATTTATAATCAACTTCTGCATGAATTATTTGATTTGACAGTTCAATTACAACAAGTATTTATTGATAATCAACAAGGGGCTTGGTTTTCAGTTACAATGATTGGGAATGGTGAAGGGAAATTAAAAGTTCGTTTTAATTATGTCAATTGGAACGACTCAGAGTTTGGACCTTCAGATAGGATTGAATACTTTGAGTACAAATATTTAAAAAGAGAACTAACAGATGAAAATGATAAAGAGTTGATGGAAAGAATGCAAAAATATGAAGAGGAGTATTCTTAATATCAAAAAGCTATAAAAAACTTTTATCACATATCGGGGTACATCGTAGTTTATACGATGAAAAGTTTAATTTTAGTAAATAAACATTTAAGAAATGACTTTGATCTTGTGGCAAAGTCATTTCTTATTTTAATAATTCAATTTTTGTACAGTAGAAGTTAAAGTTAAGAACAAAAAGGCTGGAAAACAGTAGATAAAATAAATTACTGGGATCATGCGATAAAAAGCGGAGTTGCCAAGGTAGTAGACGGTACAACAGGTGGATTCAATATCGCGAAAGATGTCGTTTTAGGTAAATCTCTAGCACCCGTTGATGGGGGCATGGGGCTTCGTCGTGGCACGAGTTGGGAAGCCGTGGTGAAGGCGAGCCATGACGAGTCGAAAGGGATTATTCATAATAAGATTTCTAAGTTGAAAGAGAGTGTTGTTGGTAAAGGTACGGTAAATAGGACAGTAAATGGTACTGCTGGAGCAAGTGGCGTTAAAACATTAGTTAAAACAGGAGAACACTTTACAAACGGAAGAAAAAATAGATTAAAACCTGATATTAGGTATAAAACAGGAGAGTTTGACTATTTTTATGAAACCGATAGTCTTGGAAGAATTGAAAAATTTGAAACAGACAAGTTACAATTAACTGAAAGAGAGAAGAGATTATCACATAGTAAAAATACACTAGGAAAAGTAAAAGGACAAGACCATGCAGGGCATTTAGCAGGTGAGAGATTTGGAGGATCACCTAAAATTGATAATTTGATTTCGCAATTATCTGACGTTAATTTGAAGGAATATAAGAAGATTGAAGAAGAATGGGCTAAAGCTTTGAAATCAGAACCCCCTAAAGAAGTAACAGTTGATGTTGAAATAATTTATTCTGGAAATGATATGCGCCCAGATAAATTTATAGTTAATTACTCTATTGATGGTATGGCGGGCTTCCGAGTTATTAAAAATAATTTAAGGAGTGTAAAAGTAGTATGAGAGAATTTGAAGATAAATTTAGTGATTTGCAAGCAGATATGATATCTATATGTATGGAATATGTTGAAGATAGGGCCGATAAAGTGTATGTTTATGCTTCACGTGAGGCAGGAATTATTTCGGGAGGTTTCTTTTATTGCATTAACAATAAGTATGTAAAACGTCATAAAGTAAATGATGCATTGGAAGATGGAGATGAAAGATACGATGTGTCCACAAAACGACAGTCTATGGTATTGCGTATCATATGTGAAGATATTGAAAAAATTGAAGAATTATGCAAAGAATATGAACGAGACATGCCAACGGAGATGAAATTAATATATGATGTTCATAGTGGCAACTTTAAAGCTAAATATAAGTATGATTTAGTATATACGGATGATGATGTTAAAACAGCTAGCCATATTGCTGATGAGTGGTTTGAGGAAGTGAAAAATAATAACCTTTAAAAGGTTTACAGTAATAGTTATATCTAAGTTGAATGGATAACTCATGGTGGTTGTACCATCATGGAGTACTGTGTGCAATGATAGGATAGAAAAACGAAGTACGAGCTTAGGCGAGATGATATTTTATTGGGCGGCGAATATAAACACATGGAATGAACATGATAGTAATGAACTCGTACAAGCTCGTAAGTTTTAACGTAGTACTTGTAATGACATACAAAAGGTGTCATATTGTTACTATAAAACTTACAAATTTATGCTACTTAAAAACAGATGAACTTAAAGCACTTGATTGTCACTTATGGCAACGAGTGCTTTTTGCGTTGTAGCATGAAAAGTGAAGCGAGCGTTATAATTTTATAAGTACACTAAGGGTACGGGTAATATTGGTAAGGGAGCCAGTGGGGCTAATGAATTCGATGATATCTTAGTTGATTCATACAAAAATCTGAGGAAAAATAAAGAAATTTCAGGTCAAGCACATCATTTGAATCAAGATGCTGCTTTTAGAGACTATATTCCAAGAAATGACGGACTTTCTGTAAAATTGGAAGGAAATATATTTAAAAATATAGATAGCCCCCATTACAATGCTCATAAAAGTTTAGAAGATTTTTGGAATATTTACAGGAAAAATGGAGATCTAGCAGGGCTTAAACCTAATTTAACAGACTATAACAATGCATTGAGAGATTCTTTAATTAATGCAGGGTTATCAGAAGCACAAGTAAACAAAGCAGTTTCAGAAGCGATCAAGCAACAAATAAATGCTGGTCTTTTGGCTGATGATTTCGTACCTAGAATACCGGGGAGAATTAATTTACCAAAACCAAAACCTTGATGGAGGAAGTAAAGTGAGATTAGAAAATGAAGTCGTGAAGTCTTTATGTAGAATTGATTTTTTATCACACACTAGAAAATTAGAAATTGATTTTGAGATAGTACCAACTTTAAAATTGGCTAGTAAAAGTATTAATCAATTAAAGTGGGAGAACCTTTGTTTAGATAGAATAGGAGATGTTACTTCACATTTATCAAAGAATTATAAAGAAATGTATAATGAAAATTGGAATAATTTAGCAATGGATATAAAAAAAGAAATTATTCCCATTGTTGATGAAAAATTGTCTGTTCTGATTAGTGAAGGACAACTTTTAGAAAACATGAAAAGTCAAATTTTATTTGATATAATGAATATCGCACTATATAAAAGTTATTCTTTAGTATGCGAGTCTGAATTTTATAATTGTTTATACAAAATATATATAAATGGTTATATTCCATGTGGGTGGACTGGAGAATATCCTAAAGGAAATATAAAAGTTATATGATAAGGAGTGAAGTTTTTTGGAAGAAAATAAAGATTTCCTTAATGAATGTATGAATATTATAAATACTACTATATATAAGGTTTTTAAAATAGACATCAATGATGAACAAGAAAAGCAAATCTTAGGTGCATACCTTTTTGGAATGTTTAATGGATTAGGACACGAAAAAAATATTAAACCTGTTGACATACAAGGTGCTATGATTCAGATTTTAAACGAAAAACTAAATTATTCTTTAGAGTCTGCTGTTCAATTTAGCCAGTTTCTTATTAATTCCACAGATAAAAATTTCCATCCTACTATGTTTGCTATTATTCATAGAGGATTGGAAGGATATTTCATGTATAAAAATGGTAGAAATGAAGAATTATCACGAGATTTTCATGATATTATTGAAGTTGTTAAAGTAGCAAACTAAATTTGAATTAAGATAGTATGTGCTATTTTACTAGATTCTATGAGCAAAGGAAAAAGATTTTTAAAGAACAAAGTGAAATGGCTAAAGCAAATGATGGGCATGCTAAACTAGAAAGCGGTCGAGATAATTCAAAGCCAATTATTATATTGAAAGTTTCTTGAGAACTTATTCGGAAGCATGTCTTACTAAAGGGAGTCAATAGCATTATCGCTTTTGGCTTTTTGTTATTGTTAAAATGAAAGAGGTACATTTAAGGGAGCAAGTGTACCTAAGATTACATCTAATAGCTTAAATCAAGGAGTCAATGGAGTTAAAATATATACACCTGTTGATTATAAAGGAACAGTGTGAGAAAGAATCTGATAACAATAAAGATTTTAAGGGGATGGGTAATACTAGTATCCTGAAGCTGGTAAGATTTAAAAAGTAGAAAGAAGCCTGGTATCAGAAAAAATTTCTGCTAGTAAGAAGCAGAAGGAAAAAAGATTATCAAATGAGTAAATAAATAAACTTGTAAAGGACAACTTTATTAAAGTAAAATCTAGGACTAGAATCTTTACCACAAAGATTATGCCCAGAAGTAAAGACTTTGCAAAATGGTTTAATGAATTGAACATAGGATTTATTATCCCGGTGGGTACCATGAATAATATTTAGTATCGAGGTATAACAGCTGAAGATATAGCAGAAATGAGAACACTAACGAAAGATGTTGAGTTTGTTAACCTGATTTGGAAGACATGGCTTCGATGGTTCTGGAGAAGCGCATAGAGAACTTCTCAATATTATTGATCCACTCATTTGAACATGGCACATTTAAAAGGAATTTAAGAAACTGAGCATATTATAGGTTAAAAGGTGGGATCGGTTCATTACCAGAGGGGCTTAGATAATTTGAAATGGAGGATTAATATGGAAATAAAAAAAGAATCTATAATTTATCCGTTACCGTCTGATAGTTTAATATTAAGGAAAGAAGAATTTTGGAGAGTTCAACTACCGATAGATTATAAGAATTTCATAAAAGTTAATAATGGTGGTTCCCCAGAAAAGAAATCTTTTGTGTGCAATAACCATAGCTATGCAGTTATTAGGTTTTTATGTATTCTTGAAGCCACAGAAAATATTGAAATAGGTATGTTTGATATTGATGTAACATGGACTCAGCTAGATGAGAGACTTACGGATGATGGAGATTTACTGGGAGTAGCCTTATTACCAATTGCTGTATTATTTGCCGGTGATTTTTTATGTTTAGATTTTAGAGAATCAAGAAATAACCCTAAAGTTTGTGTGTGGGATCATGAGAATTCTGCTGAACTTGAACTAGTAAGTTATCATGTTGCAGATACCTTCGATGAATTTATGGGTATGCTTCACTAATACATCTATCTAGACAAATCACATGATTAAAACTAGCTAAAGGAACTCTAAAAAATGTGTACTATTTGTTATGGAATACAAAACATATCATATTATCAGTATCAAATGATTGTATGCACGAACTTAAAGTGACTAGTGACTTAAAACTTTAGAACAACATATAAACTGAAAGCACTTGATTGTCTACTTGAGGCAACAAGTGCTTTTTAATTAATAGGCATGCTATAAAGTTATAAAAAATATAAGGCTAACACAAATTACTAGTATTATATAATTGAAAATACATTAATACCTTGAGAATGAATTGAACCATGGTAAATTTGGGGAGCTTCCAGAAGTAAAGGGTGACAACATTACAGGACATCATATGCCATCTAATAAATATATGAATGATAAATATGGTATTGAGACAGATGAAAGTTATGCTATCAACTTAGAGCATCCACACCCGAGAAGGGGGGAAGACATAGACGGACTTTTACTTATGGGTTGGGTTCAAGAACAAGACCAGAAGATTTTAAACATATGTCTTTGAAATCACGAGATGCTTTAGCGTTTGATGTAAATGATTTACGAGGGATATTAAAAGAAGACGGCTTATACAATAAAGACTCGAGGGAAAGAATCGGAGAGTATTTTGAATACTATAAAAACTATCGTAAGAATGATCAAGAGGATGGTTTGAAAATTTTTAAGAAACCTTAATTATGGAGGGAAATAATGTCTTTAGAGAATATGATATCAAATTTAAAAAAGATGCGTTTTTTGGATCATGAAGAGGATAGTATAGAAGTATTAGAAGAAATTTTAAATGAAATATCACAAACTGCTGATAATACAGTAATCGGTGATTTGTGTAGTGTTTTTCATGATGAAATAGATGAACCTTCAATTATTGGTGATTTAATTGAAACTATTTTTTATATTATTGAACGGAATGGAATTGAAGAGGGGTTATATGAATTAATTGAAGGAATGAGTTACATTTTACCACAGGCTAGATATTGTGCTAAAAGGCTTTATAGAAGTCTTTTAGCTACAGATGATTTAATTGTTCCATTTATTAATATTTTGAGAAAGGTTACACCTTCTCAAAAAGCAGAAGTAATCAATATTTTGAAAGAAATAAGTGATAAACAACCAAAACAATATTTAGAAAAAGTCAATTTTATTTTTAAGGGAGTTATTTGATAAGCCATTTTGGATAGTTAGAGAAGTAGCTGAATAAAAATATGGATTTACCAAAGATGATTTTAGGTATACCAGGGAATTGGATAAATAGAAATGATTGTGAACTACTCACCACTTAGCAAAGCTTAAAGTGGTGAGCTTCTCAGTTCCACGACGAAAGTAACCTTTCGTCTCCCTGAGCGTTACTTCGGGGTGTTCCACCCCTAGATGTCCAACGCTTGGATGCTCTCTTGGTACGGTTGATATTTTACGCAGGAACCGAATGGCTTGGTTTTCGCACTCTATTTTCTTCCTGCAACCTCATATATCAAGTTATCAAAGAACTTCATATAGCTAGTTTATCAAAAGTTTTTGGCTATGCCAAACCGAAATTCATATCCCACCTAACGTTGGGCTAGCGCCCTTCACACGATTGAGGAAGGAGAATTCTTTCGGTAAATTCGTTAAAAATACTGTTTGAAAATTATGAAGGAGCTAGGCTTGACTATGATGGAACGATGTTTAAAGTAACGAACCAGCTTTAGGAAAAGATGAAGTATACTATTATGTAAAAGGAAGCATAATCAAACTAAAAATGCAAGAGTAACGAACGAGGTGACGGTATGAAGAAAAAGAAAGTTAAGGGGATGATTATTATGACGATAGTCGCGTCTTTATTAGGTGGATGTAGTTTAGGAGAAACGAAGATTGACTATGAACCATTTGTAAAGGCTTTAGATGAAGGGGATATGAAGAGGGTAATGTCTGCGAGTGATGATGGATATGCACATGTGACACAAAGAGGTATATACAGTATGTACGAGCAAAAAGAAGATGGGGAGCACAGTAAAACAATCCGTCAAACTACGGAAGGTGTATATAATACGAAAGATAAAAGTTTATATGGCGATACAACACAAGAAATTGCTACTGATGTAGATAAAAAAAATGAAAAAAAGACAAATGAAAATTATAAAAATGAAACCATTTATAGTACAAATATTATGTATAAAAATGGGTAGGTACAAAGTGATTCCAATCTTGATGTTTCTTACGTTAACTTAATTGTGGATCGTTTAAAAGGAATAGGGAAATTAAAAATGAAGTCAGGTGATGACACAAAAAAATTTGATCAGCCTAAAACAGTTGGATATAGCTTAACTGAATCAGAATTTCAAAATATTATTAATGACAAGCTAAAAATACAATATGAAGAATATGGTGGGGCGACAATTGTGCTTCATCTTGACTCCGCAAATGGTCCAATGCAGATATTGGAAGTAAGTATTGTTATGAATTATACGAAGAGGAATGATGAAGGAAAGTTAATAGAATATCTATCGCAGATACACACATATTTTGAGAGCAAAAAAAGTAATAATCAAGATGCAAAAAAAGAATATGTAGATTATAAAGCACGGTACAAAAATAATAAATAATTGGGAAAGTAGATCATGGAGTAAATGGTGTATCAACACCAATTGGTGCGCCAGATAAGTTTTATGGGGCTATTGAATATATAGAAAATGATCCATCAAAGTTGACGATCCCAAGGTGGGAAGCTAATGGCGATAATTATCCATTTACTGCAAGAGGGTTTACAGGAAGTAAGAATATTGCATTACCAGAATTTTCATATGAAAGGGGTTATGCAAGAGCTTTCCAAGATGGAGATATATTGAATATTATAGATTCAGAAACTGGCAATGTAGCAACAAAATTTGAATTTAATAAAAAAATCGGATGGGTTATGACTGACTAGGAAGGAAGTATAATAAAGTATGAGTGACTACGCTATTTATAAAAATAATTTGTATAGAATAGATGTATCGGATAATAACCTAGAGCTTATAAGTAATTCAAATGAATCCATAAAATATGGATTTAAAGAATTAAAATTTGAACAAGGATTCGTTTCAAAAGTAATATATATAAAAGAGGTTGATATTAATGAAGTAGAGATGGCTTATAAATTGAAATACAAAGTAATATATAAGGAAAAAGAATTTGTTCCATGGGCAATAGGTAAGTTTATACTAGAAATAAATAAAATTACGCTAGGTACAAGTGATGAAAAAGAAGCTAGAAATTATGGATTTGAAAAGATGGAACAATTTGTTTTTAAAAAAGAGGTTCCAATAGAGGAAGTAGATGCTTTAATAGAAATTAAGGATCCTATTTTGAAATTTCAAAATATGGATGAAAAGGTCACTAGAATCGAACAAAAGGATATAAGAAGTTATTTAAAGAACCTTTTAGAATAGATTATATTTAATTATATTGTATTAAAAGGAGAAAAAATGAAAATGAGTAGTGTATCTATACAAGAAAAAATAAATGAATTAAATAGAATAGAAAAAAGCTCAGAACATTATTTAAATAAATATAATGAAATTTTAAGATCTATAGTCAGTTTAAAAGAAATATACACTGTAGTTAGTAGAAATACAACAGATGAAGAAGTTAAAGATAATAAAGGGAAAATATTCTTTGGATTAAATAATAACATGCCTACAATGTGGCTTTTTTCAGAAGAAAAAATAGCAAAGGAATATGCAGAGTATTACCAATTTAAGAGAAATGACATATATTTAGTAAAAAAAGTTGAATTCCAAGAGTTACTAATAAGTTCTTATTATGCAATGTTCTCTGGTATATACCAAGTCATTATTGATGAAGGAAGAGATTTCATAATCTGCAACATATATGATTTGGTAAATGAATGTTTTGTAAAACAAGGTCAACCTCCAGTATTAGCTAAAAGTGAATATGCAATTATGAATGTATTAAATAGTGTAAGATTCTGCGATGATAAGTTGTGGATTGTTCCAAGTAAGGATACAATAGGTGAAGAAATAATACTAAATAAATTTGTCCCAGTGGTAGAAAAAGATTATATTAAAGTTTTTATTGGTGAAAAAGATTGCAAAAAGTATTCTAAAGAGCAAGGAAATACAAATGAAATTGCAATAGATATGAATATGAGTAGCTTGCAAAATATAATAAAAGTAACTATTGATAATAATATAAAAAATGTGAGGTTTTTAATTAATGATAGTGAAGTTAAGATGAGTACTACTAAATTATACAATATATTACAACGAATGCACGGAGCAGAGTAGTAGATAAAATTAAAGGTAATTTTAAGTTAATGAAATTAAAAAGTTTTAAAATATTCTGCCATTTAAATGATTTTTGCTCTAAATGAAAGATGTAATGAAAAGAAAAAATAATTATATATTATAGCTAAGAATAGAACCAATGTTTCTAATGGAAGAAGCATTGGTTCTATTTTTATGTGAAAGAAATTGAGATGAGTAATAACAATGTGTTTGAATGTAGCAAGAAAAATAGATACGATATATACCAACATAAAAAATAACTGCAGAAAATCTAGATCCCAAGCTGCGGCCAGTAGTAGCTTAGGATGTACCTGTAGAACATAACTAGTGGCTTGAGCAGAAAACGGCAGCGTTTTTTGATGGGTTGAATTTGAAGAGTGGTGCTAAATATACTCATAGTATGATAGAGAATCCTGGGCCTTTAGCTGAAATGAGGGGAAATCCAGTATCAAACTTTCTAGCAGGCAAATATAATGTGAAAATTTTGGATAAAGATACAACTTTATATCGTTCAGGCAAAAAAGGAGGATTAACAATTCCGGGAGAAGAACAAAATGCGCTTGGATAGTGGTTTACAAGAGAACTAGCAGAATCAGTTGCAAAAGTACGGATAGATTCTACGATTAAAGCTCAATGGATAGATCCTAAAACAGGTGTACTGACAGGTACTTCGCCAATAGAATCAACATACGCAATAAAAATTCCTAAAGGAACTACAATATATGAACGGCCGGTTGGATATCAAGGAGTTCATTACCTTGGTGTAGAAAATTGTAATCAAATTTTTATTTCGGAACCATGGAAGATTAATGGGGTAGAGCCTTTAAGTGAAACACCAATAAAATAGGAGGTATGATAGTGAGTTCAAGTAAGCTAGTAATAGATAAATTAGAAAAACTTTTTAGTGAATTGGGTGTAATATTAGAGGGAAATAAGAAAGGTGATATAGATTATCAGATATCTGAAGTTAGATATGTAATTAATATTTTAAATGAATGCCAAAATAATAATTATATAGACTTTGATGATGTTATAAATGAAATAAAATTAATTTATAATAATCTATATCCACCAAGAGGAGGATTATCTGATTTCTTTATATGGAAGGCAGATTTTAATGAATGTGTTAAAGCTAATGAGCCTTTAGGGAGAATTGGGGATGAATTGTGGGAAATGTTAAAGTAATTAATTGTAAAGGAATAGAAAATAATTGGTTCTGTTGCAAACTTCGTTTTCGTTTATATAGAGTATGAACGGTTTCAATACCTTTCAAGGTACGTGAAGCATGACGAAGGCTTTGAATCCTGTGGATTTGGCAAAACGCCTTTTTACATGTCTATGGTCTTGTTCAATGGGATTGTTCAAATGTTTGACTGTACAATGAGTTGTACGTCTATAAAAACCTTGTTCTTTTAATCAATGTAATCTCTTCTTCCTGCAAGAATCATTTTTTTATCATTTTAGCCAAGAAGACTCCTTCCTCAAGGAACGCGAAGTGAGTAGGTGGGAGATGAATTGGCTTCGGACAAGGGATGGCAGGAAGCCATCTTAATTGTTCGACATACATAAAGTGTTACTTCACTACCTACCGAATATATGTTTGTTGTATAATAGAAGCATATCGAAATGGAGGTGAAATGAATGATAATCAATAAAGCATATAAATTTCGTATCTATCCAAATAAAGCACAAGCGACCCTAATCAATAAAACGATTGGTTGTTCTCGTTTTGTGTTCAATCACTTCCTATCTCTATGGGATCATGCATACAAAGAAACAGGAAAAGGTTTGACATATGGTACATGCTCTGCCAAACTTCCTGCCATGAAGAAAGAATTTGTTTGGCTAAAAGAAGTGGATAGTATTGCGATTCAGTCGTCTGTTCGCAACCTCGCGGATGCTTATACACGCTTTTTCAAAAAACAAAACAGTGCCCCACGTTTCAAATCTAAGAAAAACAACGTACAATCTTACACCACAAAACAAACAAATGAAAACATTGCCGTCGTAGGAAACAAAATGAAATTGCCAAAACTAGGTCTTGTTCGATTTGCCAAAAGTCGTGAAGTAAAGGGACGTATTTTAAATGCTACAGTTAGACGGAACCCTTCTGGTAGATACTTTGTGTCATTGTTAGTTGAAACAGAAGTGCAAGAACTTCCGAAAACAAATTCTTACATTGGAATAGATGTGGGACTAAAAGATTTCGCCATTTTGTCAGATGGAACACCCTATGAAAACCCGAAGTTTTTTCGATCGTTAGAAGAGAAGTTGGCAAAAGCACAGCGTGTTCTTTCTAGAAGAATGAAAGGATCTTCTCGCTGGAATAAACAACGAGTAAAAGTAGCTAGAATTCATGAATACATAGCAAATGCTAGAAAAGATTACTTGGACAAAATCTCAACTGAAATCATCAAAAACCACGATGTTATTGGTATAGAGGATTTGCAAGTATCGAATATGTTAAAGAATCATAAGTTAGCAAAAGCGATTAGTGAGGTATCATGGTCACAGTTTCGAACTATGTTGGAATATAAAGCAAAGTGGTATGGCAAACAAGTCATTGTCGTATCGAAAACATTTGCTTCAAGCCAATTATGTTCTTGTTGTGGATATCAAAACAAAGACGTTAAAAATCTAAACCTACGTAAATGGGATTGCCCTTCTTGTAGTACACATCATGATAGGGATATTAACGCAAGTATCAATCTAAAGAATGAAGCGATAAGGCTTCTAACCGCAAGGACTGCGGAGATAGCCTAATAAATTAGAGTTCGACAGAACTCTTTACTTAGGAATCCCCCACTTCTAAACGAAGTGAAAGTGGGGGTAGTTCAAGTTATTAGAAGTGGATTCTCTTAAGTTTATCAAATACCTCATATGTAAATAAAATCCCAGGAAAACATAGTTCCTGGGATTTTTTATTAATTTGGTTAAGAAGCATAGCATGATTTAACTTAAATCTTTAAGTAGATTATTTTCCCATGGAACAACACTCAATAGAGTTTTTTTATAATCAAACAAGTGCGATACGTAATTAATATTATACTTATCTTTATTTATGAATTCTATATCATTTGCGTTAAAGTGGCTGCCGATACGAAAGGCGTTAAAATACTCGTGCCAATCTGAATAAGAATGTTGTGAAAGTTGTGCAGCCTGTATCATAAAGTCCTTTGCTTCCCGTTTTGATAAATAACCGAGTCTTCTACCGACCCGACATAAACAGATACACCATGCATAATCAAACGCTGCAATTCCGGAATCCGTCAAAATATGTAATCCGTAATTAGCGATATAAAGTTTTTCATAGTCAGGATGGTCTTTCGATAATTGCTTTCGCGCTGCCTCGGAAAGAGGAGTCAATTGATGGCGTATACGATTAAATTCCTGCCGTGTTCCTTCTTCTAAAAACCAAATGATTTTCTCTTTTAACTCCTTTGAATTTTCAATCTTCCATGCCCATAACACGTTCTTCAAAAAACGTTTCCCAATAAAGCGGTCTCTGATAAGGGTGAATTCATATCGGGTAAAGTAGTTTGTAAGATAAAAACAATTCAAAGAAACGGAAGACAGACAGCGGAAATATAGTTCGAGCTGTTTCTCTCGTTTTCTTTTATATAAAACAGGCATTCTGTCTCCTCCTTATGCTAATGTTTTAAGCCTAACGAATTTCCATGCTTCCCAAATAAGTGGGAGTAGGAGAAGTAATGCATATTTAGATGGTAGTGGGGTCAAAACAATAAGAATCATAAAGATCAAATAAACCCAGGTGCGGCTAATAAATAGAAATAAAAGGTATAGCGCATAGCCGATAATAAACTTCGTATTTATTTCTTGTTTCTGCCTCTTTTCTGGAATTTCAGTGTGAATTCGAACACTATATGAAAAAAATTCTGCACGCTCTGGATAATGTTTTACCACATCCAACACCCTAGTGGTTGCAGTTTCTATATCACCTGATTCGAACGAATACTTCACTATTAAGAACTGTGCGTCCATATGCTCCGGCTCAATCGAAAGTAGATGCTCACAGTCCTTGATAGCATCTGCAAATTGCCCGCGGTCATAGTAAATCTGGGCCCGATAAAGTAAACCACCTGGGTCATCCGGGCAAATGACAAGTATGTCATTGAATGATTGTAACGCACGTTCTTTACTTTCTATGCGCAAATAATAAATGCCCTGCATGCGTAAAAGTTCCGGATCTTCTTGATAAAGCTCGTATGCAAAATCGAGTGCACTTTTTGCCGCTTCTAAGTTATTATCCATAAGTGTGAGCTGGACTTCTTCACGTAAATGAAAATACGCTTCAAAATCTAAATCATCACTTTTCTTGAAAATATCATAACGCATTTCCTTCTCGCCACTCATTCTCTCTAGCAAAAATTGTACCGTTTCTTCACCGTATTCAAACTCTAACTCCTCTTTTTGCTCACTAAAGCGAAATACATTGTCGAGAAGTTCCCAAATCGAGCGGGGGAAATGGTAATGATATTGTAAAAATTCTATTAATCTATCTTGAATCACTGCCGCATGTTCTACGTCCCATATCACATCGGAACTTAATAAGTCTTCCCAATTTTTCAGCTCGATTCGTGCGAAGTAATCGTTATACAGCGTCTCGATTTTTTCCGTAAATGCGTGAACGGGATGTTCTGAAACGAGAGTAGCGGTAAGTTCAGCATCACCATCCATCCATGTAGGAGATACAGGATGGATATAGGAATTCCCTTCGTTTTCATCTGTTTTTTCTAGTTGAGAGGGAGGTGCGGTCTTCATTTGTTTTGCGCTTTTTATCGCTTTATCAAATGCTTCTCTCAGTCTCTGATATCCTTCCGGATCGTCTTCGGGATGATAAATCTTTAGAAGTTTTGCATAAGCCTTCTTAATAGCTGCAATATTATCGGTAGGCTCAATTTCTAACGTTTCCCAAATGCTCATGAATGACTGACCCACCTTTCAATATTCTCTAAATGCTCTTTTAATATATGAGCAGCTTCTTTCACTTTTTTATCATTTTGCGTTGTGAGTGCATTTTCAAATTGCTGTAACAAGATAGCGACTTTCTGGCGTTCGTCACCGAGTAATTCTTCATAGAGCCGTTCGCCTTTTGCGAGCAGCAATCGGTTTTCGGACCGGTCTCGTGGATGAATTTTAATTTCCTTCAATTCTAGTAGTCTAGCTTCAATTTCTTTTTCTGTAAGATTTCCGGCATTTTGTTGGATAATTGCTCTTTTTTTCTCTCCAGTCGTTGTACTTATTACCTCGACTTCGAGAATGCCATTTATGTCATATGTATAACGAATGTCAATCGCCTCTTGTCCAGCAGGAGCAGGAGGGACTTTAATTTTAAGTTCGCCAAGTTTTAAGTTATTTTTAACCAAGCGGTTTTCTCCTTGATAAACATCGACAAGTATGGAGTGTTGTCTATCATTGACAGTATAAAGTCGTTCCACTCGACTTACAGGAATCGGTGTATTTCGTTCAATAATCGGGAAGAAGTATCCGGATTCTTGTTGTCCATTTCCTAATGCTTGAACAACATTAGTTCCTAATGTATATGGACAAACATCCGTTAAGATAACTTCTTCAAGTGCTTTGTTTCGTTCTTTTAAAGCAACTTGAATCGCAGCACCTAAAGCAACCGTTTCATCAGGATTAATATTTGCATGAGGCATGCGTCCGAACATTTTAGAAATGACGGATTTGATAAGCGGCATCCTTGTCGCCCCGCCGATTAGAATGACAGCATCTAAATCCTTAGGGTTTAGCGACGCATCGCGAAGTGCGCGTTCAATCGGATAGCGAAGCCGTAAGAGAAGCGGGGTTACTAATTTTTCAAATTCACTTCTGTTAATGCGAGTTTCATACGTCTCATTATGAATAACGACTTTCATAATCGCGGCAGGCTCATTACATAATGTAAGTTTGCAACGTTCTGCTTGTGCATAAATTAAAGATAGCGTTTTTGAGTCAAGGGAATCGGATTCGAGTTGGTGTGACTCTAAAAAAAAGGACATGAGACCGTTTGTGAAGTCTTCGCCTCCAAGATAATTATCGCCGGCGATCGATTTAACATCCATCACTCCTTCAAATAATTCCAAAATGGACACGTCAAATGTTCCGCCGCCTAAATCAAATACAAGAAATTTTGTCTCTGCCGCTTCCTGATACAGTCCGTAAGCGATAGCAGCTGCCGTTGGCTCACTAATGAGACGTTCAACTTTTAATCCAGCAATTTCAGCAGCTCGTTTTGTCGCTTTGCGCTGAGCATCGTTGAAATAAGCAGGTACGCTAATGACAGCACCAGTAACCGCTTCGTTTAAATAAGCTTCTGCATCTTGTTTTAAAGATTGAATGATAAAAGATGAAAGTTCTTCTGAAGAAAATGTATACATGCCTAACTCGTATTTTTTCTCTGTTCCTATAAATCGCTTAAACGTTGATGCTGTAACGTGCGGATGGGTAATCAGCCGTTCTTTGGCGATGCGTCCGACTAGAACTTCACCGCTCTCGTCAACGCTGATGACAGATGGTGTAAGATATTCGCCAAATGCATTTGGGATAAGGGCTGCACCATGATCCGTCCAATAGGCTACTAAACTATTCGTTGTTCCTAGGTCAATTCCAATCGTTACCATAATAATCTCCTCTCGTTTTTTCTCCATCATACTATATATTATTATAATAACATATAGTATGATGGAGAAAAATGGAATCGTAGGGTTTTATTCCTTGAAGGAAAGGGGGAGAAACAGATAGTTTAGTAGTATTGAGCTTGTTATAAGTAAAGAGGTATAAATTTATCAGAATGTTTTTACAAACATGGTGAAATTTTATGTAAAGGGTGGTAAAGAGGCCAGATGATAATTGGAATTATATGTTTGATTTTAGGAATAGCGTTAATTTGGATGAGTGGAGGGGGACTTTTATTATTGGTGCCTGGCATTCTGTTTACAGTGGCGGGCGGTGTTATATGTGTGATTTTTAGACGGTTAGAAAAAGAGAGAAGAAGATTAAGTAAGAATGGTTAGAAGTTACATATTGTATAGTTTGTACTTACATAATTAGGCGGAAGCATCAAGTCTAAAGCATCTCTTATATTTTATAAATTATAAAAAAGAACCCTAAACTTCTCGTTTTAGGGTTCTAATTATGAAAGAATCGTTATTCTATATGACTAGTTAACAAATAGACAATATATCTATTTTGTCGCTTCTCGTCCTTCTAATATTCCGTATAGAGATAAACTGAAAAGGGCAATGAGTACGAGGATGAATAGGGTATTGCTAAACATGGAAACGTCCGCATTGTTTGCAATTCCTAGGAAGCTTTGGCGCATTGCGGAATGGTCCATCATTGCTGCTGTAAAGGCAATACCGATTGACATCCCGACATTGAGTGTTAAATTATAAAACCCGATTGCTGTTCCTGTTTTTTCTTTCTCGATTGTACAAATGCAAGAATCAAGTAATGGTGCATACATGAATGCAAATGAACTAGAGAATAGAACCATAGATATGACGAATACAATAGAAATTACCAATGTCCATTGTATATTTGGAGGAATTTGGATTTATAAAAAAAATTAAATAAGTAGGAGGTTTAGAATGAATGTTAGTGAGTTAAAAACTAGATTGGATGAATTAGGAATAGAAGAACATGAATACAACTTAGGTGATAAATCTATTGGTGAATTGGAATTAGGTATATTAAAAGAAGAAAAAGTATGGAAAGTATATCAATCGTTAGAGAGAGGTGGAATGAATGTTATAGATACTTTTGAAAATGAAAATGATGCTTGTGAATTGATATTAAAATATTTGATAATGCGAAAGAATCGAAGAGAGAGAAGAAAATAATGTTTTTCTCCTGAAAAATACCTAGCATTCACCATAAAGCGATAAAATCAATTTATGATGAATGCTAGGTATTTTTTGTTCCGAATTAAAACAATTAACTTGTACGACAGATGAATTACATGCTTACTTAAATAATATTGACAGTAAGTTAGCAGAAGAAGTGGAGAAAACAGGGAAATGGCCAAAAGAAGTACAAATTCCAAAGAATTCTGATGTCTTAAGGGCTGATGGACACATTGATTGGGGGCAAGTACCAAACGGCGGCTATGTTGTAAATAAGGATGGGAAAGTTATGAAGGATGAGTATACACTAAAAATAGGTGAAGTTATTGACCGATATGAGCCGTCAAATGGTACGTATACATCACCTGTGGTAAATGGAAAACCTTATAGTTACGGCGAGAGCGCTTTTCCGTATTTGGAAGATGTGAGCAAATACCATCAATATGAGGTTGTAAGTGATTTCTCGAATATAAAAACCTATATTGATAATTGTAGTGACCTACACTAAAAGCACAGGTAGATGCTGCTATTCAAAAGTACTATTGTGGTGATTATAGCAAATTAAAAGCACAAATTGGAGAGGTAGCTCCAGGTTTTGGGACAATAAAAGGGGAAGCAAAAATACAACTTCCTTTAACAGTCGCACAATTAGAAGGATTGAAATTATTGAAACAAATAAAATAAGGAGGATAATTTTAATATGACAAGAGATGAGGCAAAACGAATCCTATCAGAAGAAGGATTAAAATATTATAACTGGTTTCATGAAAAGGATGTGGATCCGGATGAGGTTCTAATTTGTAAAGAGTATAATAAGTGGGTTGTTTGTGTAACTGATGAGAGAGCGAGTATTGTAGAAACCTCAATTGCTCATTATGGTAATGAAGAAGAGGCATTAGATGATTTTATTAAACGAGTAAGATTGGAAAAGATATTAAAGCCATGAAGATAAAAGGTTGAATTAATTATTTTTAAAATATAGTTAAAAAGCAATAACCCGAAATTAATTTCAGGCTACTGCTTTTTAAGTTAGTCTTCAAAATCATCAAGGTTATAAGTTTTTTCTCAATACCCCTTCCATCGTTAACAAGCGGAAGAAAAAATAGATTAAAGCCTGATATTAGGTATAAAACAGGAGAGTTTGACCATTTTTATGAAACCGATAGTCTTGGAAGAATTGAAAAATTTGAAACAGATAAGCTACAGTTAACTGAAAGAGAGAAGAGATTATCACATAGTAAAAATACAACCGGTAAAGTAAAAGGACAAGACCATGTAGGGCATTTAGCAGGTGATAGATTTGGAGGCCCGCCTAAAATTGACAATTTAATTTCGCAATTATCTGATGTTAATTTGAAGAAATATAAGAAGATTGAAGAAGAATGGGCTGCAGCTTTGAAAAAAACACCTCCGAAAGAAGTAAAGGTTGATGTTGTAATAATTTATGATGGAAATAATGTGCGCCCTGATAAATTTATAGTTAATTATTTTATTGAAGGTGAGCCTGCATCTAAAGTTATTAAAAATTAATTTAAGGAGCGAAAAAGTAATATGAAAGAATTTGAAGATAGATTTAGTGAATTGCAAGCAGATATGATATCTATATGCATGGAATATATTGAGGATAGAGCGGATAAATTATATGTTTATGCTTCTTGTGAAGGAAATATTATTTCGAGTAAGTTCTTTTATTTAATTAACAATAAGTACGTAAAATGTCATAAAGTGAATGATGTATTGAAGGATGGAGACGAAAGATACGATGTGTCTCCAAACAGAATGCTCATGGTATTGAACATAATAAATGAAGATATTGAAAAAGTAGAAGCATTATGTAAAGAATATGAGAGAGAGATGCCGACCGAGATGAAATTAATCTATAATGTTCAAAGTGGCAACTTTAGAGCTGAATACAATTGTGATTTGGTATATACGAATAATGATGTTAAAACGGCGAATCATATTGCTGATGAGTGGTTTGAAGAAGTGAAAAATAATAACCTTTAAAAGGTTTACAGTAATAGTTATATCTAAGTTGAATGGACAGCTCATGGTGGTTGTACCATCATGGGGTACTATGTGCAATGATAGAATAGAAAACGAAGTACAAGCTTAGGCGAGATGACATTTTATTGTGCGGCGGTTACAAAGACATGTAATGTATAGTAAACTAACGAATGCACACAAGTTCGTGTATTTTAAAGGTATTACTTGTCACCACAATATGCGAAAGGTGTCACACTGTTTTTGCGACGTGATAAAACGTACAAGCTTA
This sequence comes from Bacillus sp. H1a, assembly GCF_000633475.1. NCBI lineage: Bacteria > Bacillati > Bacillota > Bacilli > Caryophanales > Bacillaceae > Bacillus > Bacillus sp. H1a. The sequence goes on from NZ_AYMH01000066.1 coordinate 26,070, forward strand.
AAGCTAACCGTGAAAATCTAGAAAATGCATGAACTTAAAGCACTTGATTGTCTACGATAGACGACGAGTGCTTTTTTGTTTAAGCATGAAAAGTGAAAAGAGCGTTATAATTTTATAAGTACACTAAGGGTACGGGTAATCCTAGAACAAGGTTACCGAGAAGTGATGGTCACTGGAAAGGTGAGCCAGGTAATGGGAAATGGTAGTCTGATGAAACTGAAGTTAAAAGTAAAACGAATGGTGAAGGTGTAGAATTTATTGATGGTAGACCTAACTTCACACCTTGGAGTAAAGATTCTATAAAATTTAAAGAAGGTATGTTAGATGGCTCTAATAATGATTTCAATTTAGTGTATGAAAAATTATGCAATTAAAGGGGTTTAAATCAAAGAATCAAGGAAAGGCCTGGTTAAAAGAAAGAGGGTTAACACCTCACCATAAAAGTTCTACTGAAATTGGGTTAATTCCAACAGAGTTACATGCTAATATACCACATATAGGTTCAGCATCAGATTTAAGAGGAGGAAAATAAAATTAACAAAATAATAAAGCAAGTATTAAATGAAATAATTGATTCGAAAATGGTAGTCTCAAAAAAAGAAGATGCATATAAGCCAATCGAAACAATTGAACGAATATATGGTGTAGATTTACCATTAGACTACAAAGAGTTTTTGCTTGAATATGGAGGGTGTTTTATTAAAGATAATAGAATGTATCAGGCAATTGAAGTTACCCCTGTAACCCCCGAGGATGGTTTTGACTCGATAGGTGGCTTTTATGGTATTACTAATGATGCCTATGAAATTGAATCAATCATTCAAACTTATAAGGATATTTTAGGAAGTATTGTAATGCCTATTGCAGATGCGGACGGGGGAGATTTAATATGTATAGGCTTAAAAGATAAATACAGGGGTAAAATTTATTATTGGTATCATGAAGGTGAAACAATAGACGAAGATGGAAAAGAATATTATTATCTTATAGCAAACTCTTTTGAAGAATTTATTTTAAAATTTTCAATTCATGAAAGAAAAAAATGTAAATTTAGATGACATCGAACTCTTTTTAGACGAAGATCTATTAAAAGATTAAATAGTATCCCATAGATAAATTTATCATTCTAATGATGGTTCATGGTAAGCAACAGCTAGTCTATAAACAAGTCATTTCTACAATTGCTACGTAATACATACTGTATGTAAATATTTCCCGATATTATATTATTACCATATAAACTATAATATAAGTAATTCTTTTTATTATTTATTTTTTGTTATTTCCTGTTGCAGAATCCTTATTATAAGGATTCCTTTTTTTGTATCAAGAATCTACAAAAAAGAGATACGATCGGAGAGTATGATCTTATCTTTGGCGTACCACCACACTGCCATCTGTGGCTTTAAAACAAAGTTTGATAATATGTAAAAAAGTTTGATCAAAATCCTGTGTTGATGTGCAGGATTTTTTCTTATTCAGCAATCGGACCATTTTGCGGAATAACACTTAATAAGAGAATTCAATATTTCTGTTAAAGCATATAGAGCATATTGTGAAGAAACGTACTTAAGCTAACTGGCAGGTTAGCTGTACAAGTTATAAATTTAATGGCTTAAAGTTATAGAGCATTTCTTTGAATGAGGAATGCTTTTTATTTTTGCTTAAAACAAAAACATACAATAAAAATGTTATTCAAATTAATAAAAATTTATTGTAAAACGATAAAATATATATTAAAATCAAAATCAGAATAAATAAGTGAGGGGCTTTTTATGGAAAAAGTAACAACGTTGTTTTTAATAATAGCTGTTATTCTTTTAGGAGTCCCAGTTCTTGCTCTGTGCATCTTTTTGGTACCTGAGATGGCGAATCTTGCAGCAAAATTGCTTCCAGAGTTTTCTTTTATAAAATATCTCGTTTTCATCGCTTTTGATGCATCGGCGATACCTTTTTACTTTGCTTTGTATCAGGCTTTCAAACTCTTACGCTATATTGACAAAAATAAATCTTTCTCCGATTTATCTGTAAAAGCTTTAAAGAAAATCAAATACTGTGCCATCACAATCAGTATTTTGCATGTGCTAGTGTGGTCTCTCTTCTATATCTTTCCGGAAGTAGACGACGCACCAGGAGTTATCTTTGTCGGATTGGTTGTTCCTTTTGCTTCGATGGTTATCGCAGTCTTTGCGGCTGTTCTTCAAAAACTTTTACAAGAAGCAATTAATATCAAATCAGAAAATGATTTAACGGTCTGAGGTGAATAACAATGGCGAACCTTTCTATATTGAAAAATGGAAAGGCAAAAGTGATTCGATTATCCACTTTAGAGGCAATTTGTAAGGCTTTAGAATGTCAGCCTGAGATATTTTAGAATACAAAAGTGACGAAGATAGTTAAAAAAATCAATAAAACTTAATGCAACAATTATCAGGAGAGGTATAACTATGGACATCAACAATTTGATTATTGAAAATATTACTAACCCTCATGAGTTGGAGAGAATGTATAGAAAAGACCCGAAAACTTTTAAAAAGTCATTCTCACACGCATGGGAACAAAATCCTGATTCTCAGGTTCTTGCCGTTTGGAATGAAAGATTGCATTTCAAGGAGACGGCAAACACAGAAAAATCTTCCTTGCTTCAAAAAGGTTTCTTATTCATGGCCATTTTAGCCATTCTGGCCGGGATAAGCACCAGGATCATTTTCCATTTTGTCGAACAGGAAGCAATTGCTCCAATTAACCTGGTTTTTGGTATAATTCCATTTATTGCTACCTATTTTGTTTACAATAATACTCCGAAAAAAAGTGTTATTTATTCCCTTGCAGCGTTGTTCCTAATTTCCGGGTTTTATCTTAATATGCTGCCATTAAATTATAAAGACAGTATTATCCTTGCTTATTTACACCTTCCCATATTCTTATGGGTATTGGTAGGGCTTGCATTTACAGGAAATGAATATTCAAAAGGCAGTACAAGATTGGCCTATATTAAATTTAATTTGGAATATTGTATTCTCTACGCAAGCATGGCAGTTAGCGGAATAGTACTAGCAGCATTAACCATGCAGTTATTTAGCTTTATTGGCTTGGATATAGAAGACTTCTATTTTAGTAATGTCATTTTATTTGGTGCTGCCGCTCTCGCTATTGTGGCTGCATACCTGGTATCAATGAATCTTAAACTTGCTAAGAATATTACACCGTATATAGCTAAAATTTTTAGTCCTCTTGTCCTGGTCACATTGTTGGTCTATCTTATAACGGTTATATGGGTCGGAAAAAATCCATTCTTAGACCGCAATTTCCTGATAGCCTTCAACGGAATACTCCTTGTTGTATTGGCTGTTACCATATTTTCCATTACCGAGAGCGACTCAGACGAGAAAAAGAACATTTCAGATTATATAAATTTTGCCTTAATTGTTCTTGCGCTTATCATTGACAGTGTGGCTTTGTCAGCCATCGTGTTCAGACTTTCTTCTTATGGGATTACGCCTAATAGAATTGCTGTTTTAGGAGTAAACATACTTATTTGGGCAAATCTAATCGGGATTATGCTCTCCTATATGCGTTTTCTACAAAACAAATCCGGACCTTCAACTATCCAAGATGCCGTTACTAAGTATTTGCCGGTCTACGGAATTTGGGCAGCTTTCGTTACATTTACTTTTCCTATAATTTTTAATTAGAAAGGCTCTGTTAATGTAACGAAAAGCTAATCTTCTATAACGTATAAAATCCTTAGAGCCGATATTATGCAGCTTTTTATACAGAGTTGCATAATATCGGCTTATTTTCATTACTAAAGTTAAAAAAGCAGTATCCAAATCTATAGGAGGTGTTCTTGCTCAAACGGCTAAGTACGAGATTATTGAAGAACTACGTTCTCGGTACAAAGTAACCTGGCTTGTCTTCATTGCGCAGTTAAATCGCTCTAGCTACTATAAGTGGCGTTCAACATGTAGTCAAAGGCAATTACGCCTTTCAAAGGATAATACATTGCATGAACAGATTCAAGCAATTGAAACATACATCTATCATTATAACTACAAACGATTCCAAAAACGACTCAATCATCGAGCTCCGATCGAATATCGAATTTCGATGGCTGCATAGTCTTTTTTACAGTTGTCTACTTGACGGGGATAAGTCCAGGATACAGAAATCATCTTCTTGATGTTGCCTAACTTTTTTACAAAGGGTACAGATTATTATGTGCTTTGTCCTTTTTAATGATAATTATATTGTGTATTTTTCGATTTAACGCTATAATTACAGTGTTAAAGATGGAATCGTGATATGACCTGTTATGAATCTATCATTTTATTTATGAATAAATGGATTGGTATTTTAGCAAGATGTGCTAATAAACTACTCCACCATGATGATAACGTGCCAAAAATGTGGTGCGTATATTTTCGTGGTGGAGTTTTTTTTATTCTCAAAAAGGGGGAGTAACCATGAACGACAGCATGGTTCATATTACAATTGACGGCAAAGAATATAGTGCTGGGCCTGGTTCAACTATACTAGGCATTATTAATGAGAACGAAATTGAACATCCACAAATTTGTTACGTGCCGGAAGTGGATCCTATTCAAACGTGTGATACTTGTATTGTAGAAGTGAATGGAAAGCTAGTGCGATCGTGTTCTACAGTAGTGACGGATGGTATGAATATCGAGTTGTCCTCTATTAGTGCGAAGGCAGCACAACATGAGGGGATGGACCGCTTATTGGAAAATCATTTACTTTACTGTACGGTATGTGACAACAATAACGGGAATTGTAAATTGCATAATACGGCAGAATTAATGGAAATTGAGCATCAAAAATATCCTTACGAACCAAAAGTTGATACAGGCGAAGTTGATATGTCCCATCCATTTTACCGCTATGACCCGAATCAATGTATCGCGTGCGGTCAATGTGTAGAGGTGTGTCAAAACTTACAAGTAAATGAAACGTTATCTATTGATTGGGAGGCAGAGCGCCCGCGTGTTATTTGGGACGAAGGAGTAGATATTAACGATTCTTCATGTGTAAGCTGCGGTCAATGTGTAACAATTTGTCCTTGTAATGCATTAATGGAGAAATCGATGCTCGGTGAAGCTGGATTTATGACAGGGTTAAAACCGGATATTATGGGGCCTATGGTTGATCTTATTAAAGAGGTTGAACCTGGATATAGCGGTATTTTCGCTGTGTCAGAAGTAGAAGCGGCGATGCGCGACACTCGTACGAAGAAGACGAAAACAGTATGTACGTTTTGTGGTGTAGGTTGTTCATTTGAAGTATGGACGAAAGGGCGTAAAATTTTAAAGGTGCAACCATCTTCTGAGGCACCAGTTAATGCAATTTCTACTTGTGTAAAAGGAAAATTCGGTTGGGATTTCGTTAATTCTGAAAAACGACTTACGAAACCTTTAATTCGTAAAAATGGAGTGTTCGTTGAATCAACTTGGGAAGAAGCGCTTAATGTAGTGGCGAATAAATTGGGCTCTATTAAAGAAGAGTACGGTAAAGGTTCTATCGGCTTTATTTCATCTTCTAAAATTACAAATGAAGATAATTATGTTATTCAAAAATTAGCGCGTCAAGTGTTCGAAACGAATAACGTTGATAATTGTTCACGTTATTGTCAATCACCAGCGACAGATGGATTGTTCCGTACAATTGGTATGGGCGGAGATGCAGGGACGATTAAAGATATCGCACAATCGGGTCTTGTTATTATCGTCGGTTGTAATCCAACAGAAGGTCACCCAGTATTAGCAACTCGTGTGAAACGTGCGCATAAACTTCACGGTCAAAAACTAATTGTTGCAGATCTTCGTAAAACTGAAATGGCAGAGCGTTCAGATATTTTTATTAGTCCAAAGCAAGGAACAGACCAAGTATGGTTAATGGCTATTACGAAATATATGATTGATCAAGGTTGGCACGATCAGCAGTTCATTGACGAGAATGTAAACTTCTTTGATGATTTCAAAGATAGTCTCGCGGAATATACGCTTGAATATGCAGAAGAGATTACAGGCATTTCAAGAGAAACGCTCGTTAAAATGGCAGAAATGATTCGTGATGCAGATGGTACGTGTATTCTTTGGGGAATGGGTGTAACGCAAAATACTGGTGGTTCAGATACTTCCGCTGCGATTTCAAACTTACTTCTTGCAACAGGAAACTATCGCCGTCCAGGTGCTGGTGCATATCCGCTTCGAGGTCATAATAACGTACAAGGTGCTTGTGATATGGGAACACTTCCAGGCTGGCTTCCAGGATATCAGCACGTTACTGACGATGTAGAACGTGCGAAATTTGAAATAGCTTACGGAGTAACAATTGATAACAAACCAGGTCTTAATAACATTGAAATGCTTCAGGCAATTGATGAAGGGAAAATGAAAGCTATGTATCTTGTTGGAGAGGACATGGCTCTTGTAGACTCTAACGCAAATCACGTACATGAAGTGTTATCAAGTCTTGAATTCTTTGTCGTTCAAGATGTGTTCCTTTCTAAAACAGCTCAATACGCTGATGTAGTATTACCAGCAGCGCCATCTCTTGAGAAAGAAGGTACTTTTACAAATACAGAGCGTCGTATACAAAGATTATATCAAGTGCTTCCGGCGCTAGAAGATGCGAAACCAGACTGGTGGATCGTGCAGGCAATTGCTAATAAGTTAGGCGTAAACTGGAACTATAGTCATCCAAGTGAAATCTTTGCTGAAATGGCGAGTTTATCACCACTATTTGCACACGCAAACTATGAAGTGCTTGAAGGGTGGAACAGTTTCCACTGGGGAAGTTTTAATGGTACGAATACGCCGCTTCTATTCAAAGATGGATTTAACTTCCCGGACAAAAAGGCTCGTTTTGCGATAGCTGATTGGGTACGCCCTGCTGAATTCCCAGCAGAATACGATCTTCACATTAATAACGGTCGTATGCTTGAACATTTCCATGAAGGGAACATGACAAATAAATCAACTGGTATTCAATCGAAAGTACCAGGTGTTTTCGTCGAAGTTTCTCCAGAACTTGCACTAGAACGTGGAGTGAAAACTGGTTCGTTAGTACGCCTTGTTTCTCCATTTGGAGTACTTAAATTACGTGCACTTGTAACGGATCGTGTAAAAGCGAATGAACTTTATTTACCGATGAACTCGACGGATAAAGATTCGGCAATTAATTTCTTAACAGGTCCTGCCGTTGACTTACGTACAAACACGCCTGCATATAAACAAACGAAAGTACGTATGGAAGTGTTACAAGTAGAAGGTGAAAATCCGATGCCAAAAACGAACCCACGTAATAAAAAGCGTCATCCTCAAAACGGTATTGAGGTAAATCGTAAGTGGGCTCGTCCAGGATACGTACACTTAACGGATAACTAGGGAGGAGAAAAGAATATGGCAGCACCTATTCAAGCGATCCAGAAGCAGGAGCTAACTGAGGAAGAGCTCAAACAACAAAAACTCGAAGATTTAAAAGAACTGCTAGCAAATAATGAAGATGCTTTAAATCAAATGTTTAATATAGTAGGTGAGCTAAATGAAATTGGGATGCTGGAAGCTGCAAATTCTATGCTGAAAGCGAAAGAACCAATCGCAAAAATTGTTCTAGGCCAAGTCACTCGTGAACCAGTTACAAATTTAATTAATAATATGATGGGCGCTGCAGGGGCATTAACAGAACTTGATCCGGAACTTACGAAAAAGCTTGTAGGTAGTGTATTAACAGGTATGGATGAAGGAAATCAGCATTTGCAACGCAATAAAAAAGTAGGAATATTAGACCTTATGAAAGTACTGAAGGATCCAGATATTAATCGTGCTATCGGATTTGGTCTTCATTTCTTAAAAGGTATGGGTAAAGGGTTAAAAGAAGAATAGATAAGCAACAATAATAGTATTTCATAGGTTGTTTGCGTACTTGAGATAATTGTAAAAGATGATCCATTTCGTCTCATTATTAAATAGTTTAGACGAAATGGTCATTTTGTTAAAATAATTGTGAGGGAATAATATTTGAGAAGATAGTAAGGAATAACTGGGAAGGAATGAGAGTATGTCAAAAATGGTACATGAATTTAATGATATGATCCGAAAGCTTCGAAAAGAGTTGTTCGGGAAAGGGCCGGAACGAATTCATACTGTATTTACCGAAAACATGGCGATTGCTACACTTTATGGGAATTTGACACCTACAGAGAAATTCATTTCGGGAACTATGGATGGGGCGGAAATGGTTCATATGGCTCGAACGAAAATGATTCAAGAAGTGTATGCGGCTAATCCTCATGAACATTTAGAAGAACTTGTTGGTGCGAAGTTAGTTCATCTGTTTTCTGATATGAAAGTAGATGAAGATATTGCAGTTTCAGTTTTTGTCTTTGATAAAAATATAACGTGAGAGAAGGATGCTCATCGTGAAATCGATTCAGGTGGAACGGGAAACTTTTAAATATGAGCAAGGGGAATTTAAACATATAGAGGACAGCATTGTAACAGAGTTTCCTGTTACGGTTAAAATTAACGGCCAGGAATTTGTTACAATGGTTAGTACTCCGGAGTATATTGAAGATATGGTAATTGGCTTTTTGGCCTCTGAGGGCATTATCCAAAAGTATGAAGATATTGATGAAATATGGGTGCAAGAAAAAGAAGGCTATGTACATGTAAAAACAACGAGAATTAATCCTTATTATCGTGACATGCAAAACAAACGTTATATTACTTCGTGCTGTGGAATGAGTAGGCAGGGGTTTGTTTTCGCAAACGATGCGCTGACCGCGAAAGAAATGAATGATATTCGCGTAAAAATCTCTGCCGAGGATTGTTTTCGGTTAATGAATGATATGCAGCAATCTGCGTCTACGTTTCAACATACAGGCGGCGTTCATAATGCAGCTTTATGTGATGTGAGTGGAATTGTTTTAAGCCGGATGGATATAGGAAGACATAACGCTTTAGATAAAATTTACGGCTATTGCTTAAAAAATAACATTTCGATTGGCGATAAAATTATTGTTTTTAGCGGACGTATCTCTTCTGAAATTCTATTAAAAGTTGCGAAAATTGGCTGTGAAGTAATATTGTCAAAATCAGCTCCGACTGAGTTAGCATTAGAGCTAGCGGAACAGTTAGGGATTACTACCATAGGCTTCATTCGTAATAAATCTTTAAATGTATATACGCATCCAGAGCGGATTATAAATATAAAATAAGTAGAAACGAGGCAATAATCATGAAATCTGTTACATTAGACAAATTAGATCGTCCTTTAAAGGATTTACGTATTTCTGTTACCGATCGCTGTAATTTTCGCTGTCGATATTGTATGCCAGAAGAAATATTTGGTCGTGATTATTCTTTTTTGTCTAATGATAAAATTTTATCTTTTGATGAAATTGAAAGGATTACACGTATTTTCGTTTCTTTAGGTGTAAGAAAGTTACGCATTACTGGGGGAGAGCCTTTACTTCGAAAAGACTTACCTGAACTCATACAGCGGTTAAACGAAATTGATGGAGTAGAGGATATTGGTTTAACGACAAATGGATCATTACTTAAAAAATTTGCTCCTGATTTATATAAGGTGGGTTTATCTCGTGTGACAGTTAGTTTAGATTCTTTAAATGAAGAGCGATTCTCTTATTTAAATGGGAATAGAAGTAAAGTGAAAACGGTTCTTGCAGGAATACAGGCTGCCGCGGAAGCCGGAATGAAAATTAAAATGAACATGGTTGTCCAAAAAGGGAAAAATGAACAAGACATCGTTCAGATGGCAGAGTACTTTAAAGAGAATAAGCATATCCTTCGGTTCATTGAATATATGGATGTCGGAAATTTTAACGGCTGGGAATTAGGCGAAGTAGTTTCTAAGCAAGAAATATTAGAGATGATTCATAAAGTTATGCCGCTTGAACGTATTGAAGCGAACTATCCTGGTGAAGTTGCGACACGTTATCGCTATATCGGTAGTAATGAAGAAATAGGAATTATTTCATCTGTAACGGATTCGTTCTGTTCATCCTGTACAAGAGCACGTATTTCCGCAGAAGGAAAATTATATACATGTTTGTTTGCTTCTAAAGGAAACGATCTTAAAGAATTACTTCGTTCTGGATATACAGATGAGGAGATTACTAATGTTATTCGTGACATTTGGAATAATCGTTCAGACCGTTATTCAGATGAACGATTAAGCGATACGAATAAAAAAACAATGCCGAAGATTGAAATGTCGCATATCGGTGGCTGAGAAACTACTATGAATGTAGAATCTCTTTTTGAAAGTAAATAGTGGGAAATGTACAAGTTTTGTACACTTTCTATGAGTATAGTAAAAATGATGATTGATATTTCTGTAAGAGATATGCAGAGAGATTAAGCAACATTCCAAAATCCTTACGATGTTAAGGGTTTTTGGTGTTGCTTTTTTTAGATGAGAAAAATGGAGGAATTGGTTATGGCATTTCATAAACCGGAACAAATTGCGGCGCTTGTGATTGAATCCGGTGTTCAAAAGATAGGGCAACCGCTATCAGCGATGCTTATTCTTGGTTTTTTAGGAGGAGCATTCATTTCGTTAGGATTTTTACTTAATATTCGTGTTTTAGGTAATGTACCGGAGCAATGGGGAAGTTTAGTCAATTTTATAGGTGGAGCAGTTTTTCCTATTGGACTTATGCTCGTTGTTTTAGCAGGAGGAGAATTAATTACGGGAAATATGATGTCAATGGCCATGGCACTGTATGCGCGGAAAATTTCATTGAAACATGTGTTAAACAATTGGGTTTGGATCACTTTAACTAACTTCGCAGGTGCACTTTTCGTAGCGTATTGTTTCGGTCATCTTGGCGGGTTAACTGAAGGAGCCTATTTAAGTAAAACGATAGCGATAGCTCAAGATAAGTTACATGAATCTTTCGGGAGAACGTTAATTTTAGCAATTGGTTGTAACTGGCTCGTTTGTCTTGCAATTTGGTTAGCTTACGGAACGAACGATTTAATTGGAAAGATTGTTGGAATTTGGATTCCGATTATGGCATTTGTCGTAATTGGATTTCAGCAAGTAGTAGCAAATATGTTTGTCATTTCAGCAGTGATTTTTGCGGGGCACCTTACGTGGATGGATCTTGCTAAAAACTTTGTTCCTGTCTTTATCGGAAATGTAATTGGAGGAGCTGGATTTGTTGGATTCGCTTATTTTTCTTGTTATCAGAAACAAAGTGCTACCGAAAAAGATGTATTGAAGAAATAACAGTATATGAAGCGGATTTTTTAAATGAAAGGAAGGCTATCTCATGATAGAGCGGTATTCACGACAACAGTTGTTCACTCCTATTGGAAGTAAGGGGCAAGAAATGATTAGAAATAAGCATGTATTAATAGTAGGGGCAGGTGCATTGGGAAGTGCAAGTGCGGAAAGCTTTGTACGTGCAGGGATCGGAAAATTAACGATTATTGATCGTGATTACGTAGAATGGAGTAATTTACAGCGGCAACAGCTTTACGCTGAACAAGATGCGATAGAAAAGTTGCCAAAAGCAATCGCAGCACAGAATCGTCTAAAAAAAATTAATTCAGACGTGCAAATTCAAGCTCTTGTAATGGATGCAAGAGTAGATAATATGGAAGCTTTATTGGACGGTGTCGATGTCATTATTGATGCCACAGATAATTTTGATATTCGATTTGTAATCAATGACCTATCACAAAAACGCAATATCCCTTGGATTTACGGTTCTTGTGTCGGAGGTTATGGCATGAGCTATACAATTATTCCGAAGAAAACACCGTGCTTACATTGTGTGTTGAAAAGTGTTCCTGTTACAGGGGCGACGTGTGACACAGTTGGAGTTATTAGTCCTGCCGTTCAAATCGTCGCAGCGTATCAAGTGGCGGAAGCTTTCAAAATTTTAGTAGAAGATTACGAAGCAGTTAGGAAAACATTTTTAATGTTTGATATATGGAGTAATCAACATCATTCTATCAAACGAGGAAAAATCAAAACGGAAGACTGTCCTTCGTGCGGAACAAATAGAACTTATCCTTATTTATCATACGAAAATCAAACGAAGATAGCTGTTTTATGCGGAAGAAATACAGTTCAAATTAGACCGGCGCATAATAGTCATTACAACTTTGACGAGTTAGAAAAAGTATTAAAGAACCACGGGAAAGTAGATCGGAATCTGTATTTGCTCTTTTGCCAATTAGAAGAGTATCGCATCGTCATTTTTCAAGATGGTCGTGTATTCATTCACGGAACGAATGAAATTCAAAAAGCGAAACAACTATACTATCGGTTATTAGGTTAATAGAAAGGAATTGGTAATGATGGAAAGAAGGGTGCCGATTACAGTTGAAGAGGCTGTTCGTAAAGTAATGGGATTTGCTAATTGTGGTGTAAAAGAACTAGTACCACTGAAATTAGCATACGGACGTACGTTAGCAGACGATTTAGTAGCGGATCACGATGTTCCTTCCTTCGATCGCTCGCCATATGATGGATTTGCTATTAGGGCAGAAGATACTTTACGAGCTAGTCGTGAGAATCCAATTGTATTTGAAGTAATTGGTGAAATTGGAGCAGGTTCCGTATTTCCTACAGAAGTAGGAGCATTTCAAGCAGTTCGAATTATGACAGGGGCACAAATTCCGAAAGGATGTAACACGGTCGTCATGCTAGAACTGACTCGTCATCGTCAATATGAGAATATCAGAAAAAGCTATATGGAAGTGAAACGCTCATTTAAAGAAGGGGACAATATATCTTTTCAAGGTGAAGATGCAAGTAAAGAAACCGTTCTCGCAAAAAGGGGTTGTTACATTAATCCAGGTATTTCTGCTCTTCTTGCTACATTCGGTTATAGCGAAGTGCCAGTAGCGAAAAAGCCTGTCATTGGACTATTAGCGACTGGGAGTGAACTTCTCGATGTAAATGAAGAACTACAACCTGGGAAAATTAGAAATAGTAATACGTATATGATATCGTCTCAAATTCGAAGAGCAGGTGGAAGAGTAAAATACTTTGGGAAGTTTAGCGACGATTTGAATACGTGCTACGAAGCAGTGAAAAAAGCGTTAAGTGAAGTTGATATGTTAATTACAACTGGTGGTGTCTCGATAGGAGATTACGATTATTTGCCAGCGATATACGAAAAATTAGGAGCAGCAGTTCTTTTTAATAAAGTTGCAATGCGGCCGGGAAGCGTCACGACTGTAGCTCAATTAAACGGAAAATTATTATTCGGATTATCAGGAAATCCTTCTGCTTGCTATGTAGGTTTTGAGTTATTCGTAAAACCTAGCATTCGTGCGTATATGTTTAGCGAAAAACCACATGTAAAACGAGAAAAAGCATTACTAGGAGAAGACTTTCTAAAACCGAATCCATTTACAAGGTTTATACGAGCGAAGCTCCAGTATAACGAAGGACAACTCATAGCTTATCCTTCAGGATTTGATAAATCTAGTTCCGTTTCTTCATTAGCGGAATCAAATGTTTTTATCGTATTACTAGGTGGTACGAGAGGATATAAGAAAGGGATGTTTGTTGATGTTCTCTTATTAGAAGATAACGAAGGTAGTGAATGGCCTTGGACATTCCGAAAAGTGGGGAGAGGTTTTGATGGGACAAGCACTATTTGAAATTGTAGATATTCCGATTGTAGTTGAAGAAGTAATGGATAAAATAGCAAGACGAGAAGCGGGAGCAATTACAACTTTTATTGGAACGGTTAGAGAATTAACGAAAGGAAAACGAACGTTACATCTTGAGTATGAAGCATATAAACCGATGGCAGTAAAAAAGCTTACTGAAATTGGAGAAGAAATTAAGAATCAGTGGCCGGATACAAAAGTAGCAATCACACACCGAATAGGACGCTTAGAAATAATGGATATCGCTGTTGTCATTTCAGTATCGTCACCACATCGTAAAGTAGCGTACGAAGCGAATGAATACGCAATGGAACGTATAAAGAGAATTGTCCCAATTTGGAAAAAAGAATTTTGGGAAGATGGAACGGAGTGGATAGGAGATCAGCTCGAAAATACTTCGTATCCAGAAGGAAAACCAAAGAAAGAAGAATGAGAAGATGATAACAATTTTACTGTTCGCAAATTTACGAGAAGAAGTCGGCTCAGAGAGACTAGTAATAATAGAAAAACGAGAGATGAATGTTCATCAATTGAAAAAATGGCTGAAAGATAACTATCAATTACAATCGCTGGATAAAGTTATGATAGCAATTAATGAAGAATTTGTAATGGACGAAGATATTGTAAAAGCCGGAGATACTGTCGCGTTTATCCCGCCCGTAAGTGGAGGTTAATTCTTTTTATTTGAATACCGCATCTTTTATACATTAAGGAGGATCATTATGAGCGAATTTTCGCACTGGAATGAAGAAGGAAGAGCCAAAATGGTTGATATCTCTCAAAAAGACATTTCAACACGTACAGCTGTTGCGCAAAGTACAATTTCTTTATCAAATGAACTATTTGAAGCAATTCAAAGTGGTGGATTGAAAAAAGGTGACCCGCTCCAGGTAGCACAAGTTGCTGGCATAATCGGTGCTAAAAAAACAGCGGATATAATCCCTATGTGTCATCCGATATTAATCCAAGGAACAGACTTTACGTTTCATTATGAAAAGAAAACCGATGGCTATGAGTTGATCATACGAGCTACAGTAAAATGCAGTGGGAAAACAGGTGTAGAAATGGAAGCATTAACGGCCGTATCAATCGCCGCCCTTACTTTTTACGATATGTGCAAAGCTGTTGATAAAACGATGGTTATGAAAGAAACATATTTAGTTCAAAAAACGGGTGGGAAAAGCGGAGACTTTTTTCATAAAGTGAAATGATTATAATGGAAGGAATGTGTATGATGATTACTCATGAACAAATTATGAACGCTTTAAGTCATGTAGAAGATCCAGAGTTACACAAAAGTATTGTGGAATTAAACATGGTAAGAAATATACAAATTGATGGTACAGAGGTTGGGCTAGAAGTAGTTTTAACGATACAAGGTTGTCCGTTGAAAGCAAAAATTCAACATGATATTGAAGAATCTCTTCGAAATATTGGGGCATCAAAAGTTTCTTTAACATTCGGTTCGATGACACCAGAAGAACGAGCGGCATTAACAGCATCTTTAAAGAAAGAGGCTAGAACAGAATCAGGTATGCCTAGTATGTTACGTCCTGATTCAGGGGTACGTTTTATTACTGTAACGAGCGGAAAAGGGGGAGTCGGAAAATCAACTGTGACGATTAACCTTGCTACTGCGTTAGCGCGCATGGGGAAAAAAGTTGGGATTTTAGATGCGGATATATACGGGTTCAGCATCCCTGCTATGATGGAAACGAATGAAAAGCCAACAATGATCGACCAAACCGCAATTCCAGTCGTGAGTCACGGAGTTAAAATTATGTCGATGGGATTCTTTACAGAAGGAAACAACCCAGTTATGTGGCGCGGACCGATGTTAAATAAATGGATTCAAAATTTCCTTGCGAATACGCACTGGGGAGAACTAGACTATCTTCTTCTAGATTTACCACCTGGAACAGGGGACGTTGCAATTGATGTCGCTGCGATGATTCCACAAGCGAAGGAAATAATCGTTACGACGCCTCATAACGTAGCTTCATTTGTCGCTTCTAGAGTAGGAGTAATGGCAAAACATACGAAACACGATATTTTAGGTATCGTTGAAAACATGGCATATTACGAAGAACAAGACGGATCAAGAAACTATCTCTTCGGCAAGGTTGGCGGCGAAATGTTAGCAGAACAACTGCAAACAGAAGTAATCGCCCAAATACCGTTTGCGAAGCGTGAAGAGAATAATGGGTCATGTGTATATGACGAAGATTCGCTTGTTGGGGAGATTTTTACTTCTTTAGCGGAAGACCTTATTTTATACCAAAAGACAGAACTATTTGGAACGCATTAGTAGATGCAAGAAAGAGGGGAGTTCGTGTCAAAATTCTGTTCTCACCTCATTCGGATGCACTGTTAGTTAAAGAAGCAGCGTATCCATATATCCGAAAAGCATTAAAACAGGGGATGGAAGTATATGGTTATAAAAAGGTTCGCGCTCATTTCATTTAAATGAAGAAATGAATTGTTATATCCATGACCCCGTCTATATTTCTAAAATAAAGCCAGTCATTAATGTTGACTTACAAAATTCAAAGCGAGTAACATCCTCTGATGTCAATCAATTATCTATAAAAGAAAAAATAAAAGAAAAAATAAAAGAAAAAATGAAAGAAAAGGTTGCAAAAATGTTTGAGTATTATTTGTAAAAGCAAAGGAGTTAGGTAGAAAGTAAACTGCCCGTAAAAGTCCGATTGATGAAGGTTTGAAAGTAAACTAATATTTCAAAGTTTACTTTGGAGTATTTAAAAAATAACATGAATTGTAATGAATTAGTGTATCTCAATGATTCTACATGGAATGTATCTAAGCTGAACACAAAAGAAACCCTCCTAATTAGTTTAGAGGGATTTCTTTTGTTTACATATCCATCAAGCTAGTATTTTGAAGTGTCCCTAAAACGACAATTTTATTATTTTACAGTTATTTATGAGAATTTAGCTCGATTTTTTCATTTTGAGGAACAACTAATTTCTTAACTTGATGGGCATACGGAAGAACCTCAGATATATAAATCTAACTATGATAAGATCTCTGCAAAAAATCTGAAGGTTACTGCGTTTTATTGATTATACTGAGGCTCATCTTGTTGAACCTCCTGAACACGTGGTTCTAAAGAATCAATAATTGTCTGCGCTTGCTGAGCTGCATTTTGATATAGTTGTTTTGCTTGCGGATTGTCAGTATCAAGAACAAATCCTTCTAAACATGCTTGAGCACTTTTTAATCCAGAAATAGTTTGTTTAAGCTTAGTAATTACTGTCATAATTAAATTCCTCCTTATAATTATAAATTCACTATTTAGATTAGCTATTTTCTACTAAAAACATGATTTCTAAATTTTGGTTATCTTTATGGGAGGGATAGTGCCACACAGCCACCAACTTAAGAATTTTATAAAGCTCCAAAACAAAAAAATGAAAAGCCCTATGCAGGGCTTTTTTATTTGCAGTAATTTCTTAACAATACAATATGCAAATATACATATTGTATTTATTTTGATTTTTATGTGTTAAAATTAAATATAAGGATGTAAAAATATAACAAACTAAAAGTAGGAACATCCAATGAATTTTGAGAGGTGTTACATGTTTAAAAATAATAAATTAATTCGAGTTTGTCTAATATTATTTGTATGTTTATCTGTAATTGATTTTACAATCGGTTATTTTCAAACATATCTTGAAACAGCAGCAGGTATTAAATGGGTAATACCAGAAAATTGGAAAGCTATTTTGTTGGATGTTCCTGAAGACATACTTGTTATTTTAGGTGCATTTGCTTTATATGATTTCACAAAAGAGACATCGCAAAAAGACGCATCAATCTAAATACGTTTTTTTTCAATTTTCTTCAATTAGCAATTTCATGGAGAGTCTTGGGATTTTTGCACCAGAACCTGGTATAATGTGGTTAGCGTTTTAAATGTGTTTTCTCCAAACCGTCCTAGAGATAGGGCGGTTTTTCATTTTGTTTTGATTCCTTTTCCCCAGCATTTATAGATAGGGATAATTGGCATTAATTCGATGATGTGAACCTTCCATTCTAGCGGTTCACCTTCAAAATGACTATCCACTTCATAATGTTCAAATCTACATAAGTACTTGTTTCCTTCTAAATCATTACAATTTGTTGGTTCGAGCATCGGAATATCCAGGAACTCATTTGCTAGGTGGGGACACCGTTAGATTCCTGAATATTCCGGCAAAAAAGCTTGTCTTTGTTCACGAATTCGTAACATCCTTATATAAAGTTGTTTAAAATTATATGTTAAACTTATTGCAGTTCAAGAAATTCTTATAAACTCAACAACTCGATGATCTTAGTACTGCCCTGCATCCCCTGCAGGGCTTCCCTCATTTAGCTAGAGTTATATACTTGTATGTTTCCTCAACCTTATCTGCGCTGTTATGTACCCCCTTTGCTCTTAAATGGTTCTGGTGCAAAGATTGCATCCATTCCGAATAGTTGATGAATAAACTTCATTTCATTTTGGACAGACTTGTCCCGTAAAATAAGTTGGCCTTTTTTAATGATATGCATCGCTTCTATTCCTGAAAGAATAAATTTAGCTGTACGAAAAGATTTCAATCCCAACATTGAACGAACTCTCTTTTTAATAAAACGATGATCTTGCTCTACAATGTTATTAAGGTATTTTATCTGCCTTATTTGGATGCCTACAGGTATCTTTTTCTCTGTCTTCAACTCTTCAATCGCTATAGGATAGGCCGGACTTTTGTCTACTGTAATCACACGGGGCTTTGAAACATGAAAAGATTGCAAAGCTTTCTTGAAAAAACGCTTTGCAGCCCTATGATCTCTTGTTTTGCTTAAATGAAAATCAATTGTATTTCCTTTTGAATCAACAGCTGTTCATTTTAAAAAATGTTTTAGACTAAATATCGTTGGTCTAATTAGATTTCTCAATTCTTATTTTTCTAATTTAATTAAATAAAGATGTAGACTGATTACTAAAGTTCATTTCTTAAAGAGAGTTTTTATTAAAATAAAGTATTAGACTGAATAATTGCTATGGAATTAATACAATAACTCCATTTTGAAAAAAGTTCGTTCAAAATGGAGTTTCTCTTTTTAATTAATTTTAAGAATTTTATAAAAAATAATCATGTTCTAACCGTATATTTCACAATTACTACCGATTATGAAATATACGGCATAAATTCAGTTCCTACTAGAGAAGGACTAAAATTCATCACATGATATAGAAATATGTATTCTAAATAACCTATTCGAAGCGCTAAATTTTTTAGGAAATATAGTGAATTATTGCTATAATTAAATTTCTAATATGTTTTAGGGGGGAACTCAATTTGAAGAAAACATTAATTGTTGGAGCATTATGTTTATCACTTGCTTCCTTATCTGCATGTGGCGATGGCAGTGAGAAATCATCAACTGTAGCGAACAAAAATGAGATTATTATACATATACCCAAAGAAAAATCTAGAAACCTAGAACGATTTGAAATATTTTCTCAAAATGTAAAAGATAAGAAAAATGATGAAATACAAATTAAAAATTATTTAACTGACGAGGAAGCAAAAGTGCCAACTTTACAAACTGTAACTTATAAAGACGAAAAATTCACTTTTACTTACAAGTACAAATCTAACTATAGAAAAGATATATGTAATAAACTAGTTACTCCACAAGAAACGCATGGTCTAGTATATATGCTAAGAGATTGCGCACAGTCAGAAGATGGTATTATCCTTCATTATACAGCGAAGGATGGTGAAGGAGTAAACTCCATAGAAAATAAATCTGTTGAATTTATTGAAGTTGAGGGAGATAAGACCTACATATTCGTAAAGCAATTTGATGTTGGAGCATTCGTAAGCGCTATCGAAACTACAAACTTTGATACACCTTCAAATGCATCTAGTACACAAAAGCCAAATTTCAAAGTAAATGTTCACTTTTTAAGTGGAACAATTCAAACATACTATTTGTGGATTGACAAAGAGAAATCACAAGGAATAATTATGGATTCAGAACAAACAAACCAAGGACATGAAATCGATAAAATATTTGTAGATAACATCATAAAAGCGTTAAATTAAAACAACATATTTTAATGCGCCTCGTTAAGATGCACTTTTTAGATGATTACATGAACGCCATTACTACGTTAAAAATTGACCGCCATCACAGGCGGTTTTCTTATACTCTGCAATCCTTCGAACTCCACCAGTCGTCCAACACATTCTTCTTCAAGTACAGAAAGCATATTTTCAGTCTACAACTATTTTTTAATAGTCTAATACTTTTTTCTATAGTCTAAAACATTTTTTTAATCAAACAACAGCATGATATAGGTACATCCATTGACCTTTGACTTTCACATACGTCTCATCGGCTCGCTAAGAATCAGTGGCTGATTTAAGATGACGTCGTACGCGCTTATCTAATTACCCATCGCATGATTGTTGTATGAGCAAGGGATAGCCCACGTTCTTCCATCATTTCGACTAAATCACGAAAACTGAGGTTGTACCGTAGGTACCATCTCACGGTTAATAAAATAATATCCGGTTGATAATGTTTCCAGTTGAATAGATTTTGCTTTTCCATACCAATCACATCCTTTTTTAGAGTACTAGTATCAGTATGTCCAAGATTAGGAGATTATTTGCAAGAGTCTTGGGATTTTTGCACCAGAACCCTTGCTACATTCTTATATGCAATATTGCATATAAAATATATTGCTATAAATATAAGTAATTACTATAATGAAAGTATTAAAATTTACCACATCTTAATACGAAAAGAGGAGGGAATAATATGGAAATCGCAATGGCAGTTTTGAAATTTGTAGGTGGAGTAATTCCATTCGTTCAAGAACTTTTAAAAGTATTTATGTAAGTTTATTATTTGGCAATCATTTAAAATATCATATCGAAAAAGGAATGGGTTGATTTTTTTGAAAATTAAGAAAAATAACAAAGGAATAAAATTACTAGCATGTTTATCAATTGGCTTATGCACTTTTAATTATTCTTCTATTTCTTTCGCTGAAACACATACAAGTAATTCAGCTGATGCAACAAAAAAAGCTATTAACATTGACACTGGTATAGCAAATCTAAAGTATAATAATCAAGAGGTT
>NZ_AYMH01000067.1:0-100079 GCF_000633475.1 Bacillus sp. H1a
CACAAGAGCCACTCATCTTTCCGTATATGACAATTGAACCAAAAATAAGAAAGCGCATTCCTCTTCAAAATCTTCGATTTAGTGGAGGTTAGCCTTCTGTAATTTACTTCCCTTGATTCTCTATGTACGCACGTATAACTTCAATTGGTTCGCTTCCCGTTGTTAGTAACATGTAACTTCTACTCCAAAAATACGGTTTCCAGTAAAAAGGTTTCAATTCATCCGGGAACTCTTTTCGTATATAGCGGGAAGTAACTGTTTTAAAACTATTCACAACATTAGCTAAGTGAATTTGTGGCGGAGCATCAAACAGGATATGTATGTGATCCTCTTCACCGTTCATTTCAATAATTGTACAATTCCACTTTGTAAATAGGTTGTGGGCAATTTCCTCGAGCCTATTTTTTATGTTTTCATTGATACAAGGATGTCTATATTTTGTAACTACAACTAAATGATATGTTAGTTTATATATTGCATGTCTATTCTTGTTAAATTCATGCATGAAACCACTCCTTATTATTTTACAACTAAATTAATATAGGTTAAGATTTTAACATACTCAAATACGAAAAGGAAGGAGGGTTTGTTGGATGTCCGCGACAAAATCCAAAACGTTAAAACATAAAATAACAAATCAAACAAACATCTTTGAACCAACGATTCAAATTTTTAATGAAGCACTTTCGTATTTTATGAATGTTATCGATAAAGAATTTTTAAGTTTGGACGATTGGAACACAAAAGGAATCGTACCGGCCGTGGAAATATTGACGCATACGACGAAAACAAACCCACTTCCTAAATATAGAGAGTTTAACCAACGGTTTTACAAGTTCCCTAGTTATTTCAGGCGCGCGGCTATCGCTTCCGCCTTCGGAAAAGTGAAAAGTTATCGTTCCTTACTCCAAAACTGGGTAGAAGAAAAAGAACAAGCGAAACAAGAGGAGAAACGTTTTTCAAAACGTCCACCTTCTTTTCAACTTGAACACAATGAATTTCCTGTATTCTACCGCGGTAACATGTTTGAAAAAGGAAGTAACCATGAAGCGAAATTAAAGTTATTTATAAAAAAAGATTGGGTTTGGGTAGATATTACATATAAACCAATGGATTTAGAAAAGAGAGGCGTTTCAGGCTGGAAAGAATGCAATCCAAAGCTGATAAAAAGTGGTAAGAAATACTACCTAGCTATCTCCTATGAGAAGAAAATTCCGTTAAATAAAACAAACATAAAAGACCAAACGATTATTTCCGTGGACCTCGGAATGACCAATTCTGCGGTATGTTCTGCCATTCGTTCCGATGGAACTGTCATTGGACGTACATTTATTAACCAGCCAGTAGAAAAAGACCGGATGGATCGAATGAGTAAGAACGTAAAAATCGCACAAAAGGAATATGGGTACATTTCCGCTCCTAACCTTTGGAGAAAGATAAACGGTCTACAAAAACATATCATGATAGATACAGCTCGTCGCATCGTAAACTTTGCGGAACAGCACCATGCTGATGTGATTGTATTCGAATTTTTAGGGAAAATGAAATTTTCACCTAACACTTACGGAGCCGAACGACTCAAACAAAAATTGCACCATTGGTGCAAAAATGGCATTCAAAATAAAGTAAAACAAATGGCGCACTACCGAGGAATTCGTATTCGTCGGGTAAATGCTGCAAATACTAGCAAACTAGCCTACGATGGCTCAGGTGAAGTTGTACGTAATCATAAAAAAGACCTCGCAACATTCCAAAATGGCAAGGTCTATCATGCTGATTTAAATGCAGCTTACAATATAGGCGCACGTTATTTCTTACGTGAGCACCTTAAAGCTTTTTCTGAAAAGAAAAAGTTGAAACTCGAGGCAAAAGTACCTCAAGTTTCAGCCAGAACACAGCAATCCTTATCTACATTCATTAGTTTTCTTCAGGCGGTCGCACCAACGGTGTGAAAATGCTCGAGTTAACCGTATTTATGATGAAGGATGCTCCATCAAAATCTATGATTTAGGTGGAGAGGTTCACGAGAATATTTGTATCGGAATGAAAGCGAAAAAGAAAGAGCTTCGAAATAAGATTAATAAGTTACTAGAAGACTTAGGGTGGAACATTCAACTTCATGAGCTAGGATTATCGTTATCGATTGCCCAGCAACAATTAGTGGAAATATTGAGGGGATTAATAAGGGAAGCTGAGATTCTTATTTTAGATGAGCCAACATCGACATTAACAGCTCAGGAAATTAAGAGTCTTTTTGTGTTGATGAAAAGTTTAAGAGAAAAAGGAATTGGCATAATTTACATTACGCATCGTTTTCCAGAAATCTTTGAAATTGCGAATAAAGTAGCGATTTTGCGTGACGGGATGATTGTAAGTCAAGGAGATGTATCAAGTTATACATATGACATGCTAATGGAGGGGTTATTACCGAAAGGCTATAAACTTGAGGAGAAGAAAGAGATCATCCAAGAGGAAACAGAGCATTCGGAAAAAAATTTAGATGTCACGAATGTGTCCGGTTATGCATTTCAAAATATATCATTTACTGTACACACTGGAGAAGTTGTTGGGATTGCAGGTATCGTCGGATCCGGTAGGACTGAACTAGCGGAATCGATATTTGGATTAATGCCTTTGAAATCAGGTTCCGTTTGAGAGCTAAAATATTTTAGTTGCTTCTTGTCGAATCGCTGATATATTTTTAGAATCGATCGATATAATTTGAAAATCGCCGATATAACAAAAGAAATAGTCGATATATTTAAATTTTCGCCGATATAATTTCATTCACTATATTTCTTCGTTATACAAAGTAAAAAAACGTCCGAATATATCGGACGTTTTTATTATGTCGTTTTTAAAATCTATTCATTAATTATGCACAGCTTCTTTTTCATTTAACCCAAGTGTGCGTCCTGTTGAAGCGTGAAGTTCCTGGAACAGTCTTGGATTTTCCGTTAGTGACATGCCATAAGAAGGGATCATTTCTTTTATCTTTGGCTCCCATGCTACTATACGTTCTGGGAAGCATTTTTCTAATACTTCAAGCATAACGTGAACAGCAGTAGAAGCACCTGGAGAAGCACCAAGTAACGCGGCGATTGATCCGTCAGATGCACTAACAACTTCTGTACCAAATTGAAGTGTTCCTTTACCACCAGCATCAGTATCTTTAATTACTTGCACACGTTGTCCAGCAACTACAATATCCCAATCTTCACTTTTCGCGTTCGGAATAAACTCACGTAATTCTTCCATACGTTTTTCGTGTGATAACATAACTTGTTGAATTAAGTATTTTGTTAATCCCATCTCTTTTACACCTGCTGCTAACATCGTTAAGACGTTATTCGGTTTTACAGAGCCGATTAAATCAAGATTTGAACCTGTTTTTAAGAATTTAGGTGAGAAGCCTGCAAATGGTCCAAACAGTAAAGCTTTTTTGTTGTCTATATATCTTGTATCAAGGTGAGGTACAGACATTGGTGGAGCACCAACTTTAGCTTTTCCGTATACTTTTGCATGATGCTGCTCTACAACTTTTTGGTTTTTACATACCATAAATAGTCCACTTACTGGGAATCCTCCAATATGTTTTGACTCAGGAATACCAGTCTTTTGAAGTAGAGGTAGACTACCGCCACCGCCGCCGATAAAGACAAATTTCGCAGTATGATGTTCGATTTTGCCACTATTCATATCGTGAACTTTTACTTCCCACAAACCGTTCTTCGTGCGTTTAATATTTTCAACACTATGTTTGTAGTTTAGCTCGACATTTTTAGTTTTTAAGTAATCAAACAACATGCGCGTTAACGCACCGAAATTAACATCTGTTCCAGAATCAATCTTCGTTGCAGCCATTGGTTCATTAGAGTTACGGCCTTCCATAATGAGTGGAAGCCATTTTTTTAATGTATCAGGTGCATCAGAAAATTCCATTCCTTCGAATAAAGGATTTTTTGAAAGCGCTTCAAAACGGTTTTTTAGAAACGCTACATTTTTTTCCCCTTGCACTAAACTCATATGAGGCAGTGGCATAATAAAATCTTGTGGATTACGAATTAGGTTTCTCTTTACAAGATACGCCCAAAATTGTCTTGAAAGTTGAAATTGCTCATTTACTTTGACAGCTTTACCAATATCTATAGATCCGTCAGATTTTTCGGATGTATAGTTAAGCTCACATAGCGCAGAATGTCCTGTACCGGCATTATTCCATTCATTAGAACTTTCTTCTCCGGCATTTGCGAGTTTTTCAAATACTTTAATTTCCCATTCAGGTGCCAATTCTTTCAGTAATGATCCTAACGTTGCGCTCATAATTCCAGCGCCAATTAAGATAACGTCTGTTTTTTGCTGCATGTTGCTCATGATAATCTCTCCATCCCCTATATTGGCAAAAAAGAAAAGGTGTTTTTATTTCTAAGCCGTAAAAAGTAAACACCGCCTAGGCCCCACCTAGGAATCTATCTTTTTTGTCTCAATTATATAACCATCTCATAGTCTATTATAATAATTAATAGACTAAAATATCTAGTGTTATCTGATAATTTTAAACTATTTAACGTTTTATTTCATAGAATTCTTCTGTCATAAGGGTAAAAAGCATTGTAGTAAAGCGGAATTTGGAGAAGAATTCCAGTTTGATGTTATCTCAAAAAAACTTACTAATACTTTTATTTTTATGTTTTATCTTTGGAAATTTGTAAGAATCTGTTTTTGTGACATCTAATTTGAAAAGATAGAGCAAATAACAAATTAATGGTAAGATTATTCTGAAAATAAAACAGGAGGGATACCAATGCTTACAAAAGAACAAATCGCAAACTTATTTCGAAATTTTTCTGTGAATGAATGTAAAGGATCAAGTGATTTATACGAGTATTTATCAATAAAAATTTCTGAAGATGAGGAAGTTCTTACGTTAGCTTCCTACGCACAACCTGGTCAACCAATCCCAAACTTATTATTAGGTGCAGTCCATTATTTATTGTTAAAAGGAAAAGAACACACTTTAAAAAGGTATTATCGTAGTTTAGTTGAAAATGCTGATACAAATTTTGAAAATGCCTTTCACCAATTTAAAGATTTTTGCCATGAATATCGAGAAGAAATAATTACTTTATTGCAAACGAAACTCGTTCAAACGAATGAAGTAAGACGATGTGCCTATTTATATCCGAGTTTCTGTTACATATTTAATAAAGTGAACAAACCGTTAGCGTTAATTGAAATTGGTACAAGTTCTGGATTACAACTGTTTTTGGATCAATATTGTTATTCATATGGGACCGATAAAGTGTATGGAAATACACAATCGAATGTTCATTTAACCTCTGAAATAAGAGGGGAGAATATGCCGTATTTGCTAAAACAAAGTCCACCTGTCGTAGAAAGAATCGGACTAGATTTACATGTGAACGATTTAAATGATGATGAAGATTATTTATGGTTACGAGCGCTTATTTGGCCAGAACATAAAGAAAGACTTGAACTATTCGATCAAGCAGCAGCGCTTGTAAAAGAAAAATCAGTACAATTAATTGAAGGAGACGGTGTAGCGCTTCTCCCATCCATTGCAGATCAAATAAGGGAAGATGCGGTGATTTGTATTTTCCATACACATGTAGCGAATCAAATACCAGAAGATGTGAAACGTACGCTTGAGAAACGAATTCAAGAAATCGGTGCAAATCGTGATGTATTCCACCTATATAACAACATGTGGGACCGGGACCTTCATATTGATTATTATATTAACGGAAACGAATATTGTGAAACGGTTGGGGAAACAGAAGGGCATGGAAGATGGTTTAGTTGGAAGCTTGGGAATGAGTCGTTTTGTTAATAGAACCCTGATAGTCATGGGCTTTATCAACTATATTCATAATAAACAAGCTGATGGACGAATCTTAAGTAATTCGAATAAAGTGTAGAAAAAGCGAAGTCACGGTATAAATGGCTACATAAATAACAATATAATTCGCACACAAAAATGCTTGGGAGAAATCGAAAGAGATTCCCAAGTATTTTTTGAATGGTTATGTAATTTTTTGAAGTGAATCGTTTGCTGAAAAGTTACATTATCTTAAGTAATCGTACAAGATAAATAAAATAAACGAAACTTAGAATTACATTTAAATTCCATCTTTCGGTACAATATACATTATTTTTTTATTGTAATAAACAAATATTTGTGTAAAATGAACCTTTTGTGAGAAACGGACGAATATAGTGTGAAAGATCATGAGAGGGGAACGTAATTTTGGATGAAGTAGTATTAAAAGAATGGCTATATAAAATGGAGTCCGGGGACCAAGAAGCCTTTCAGATTATTTATGAGTACACATGTAAAGATATTTATAGAACAGTAGTATTTTTAGTAGGGAGTCAAAACCAAGATGTAGACGATATAGTTAATGAGGTGTACATCAAAATGTGGAAGTCCGTAACAAATTATGATATGAATCGTTCATTTCGTTTTTGGTTACATGGACTAGTTGTCAAACAAGTACAGGATTGGCGTCGTAAATCGTGGCGACGATTTCGAATCTTTGAAAAGAAGAAAATGTATGAACAAGATCGGTCTTACATAATGGATGAAGCTATTTTATATAAGGAAACAAGAAGTGAATTAGTAGAAGTTGTACAAAATTTATCTTATAAGCATCGTGAAGTAGTTATTATGCGTTACTTCCATGAATATAGCTTGGATGAAATTTCTATGCTTCTTCAAACCCCTGTTGGTACAGTGAAATCACGATTACATACAGCGCTAAAACGATTAAGAACTGAAATGGAGCATATGCCAACCTTTAGGGAGGGAGAAATAAATGGATTTTGAACAATATGTAACGAATGAATTGAAAAGAAAAGCAGAGAATTTAGAGCCGTCTCTTAATCTAGAAGATAAATTACAAGCCTCTTTTCGTAAATACCAGCAATTGAAAAAGAGAGGGAAAACATCTATGAAGAAAAAGTTATTACTGGGCTTTGTAGCTGCGGCGATTCTAATACCAACCGGTACTTTTGCAGGTACAACATTAATGGATAAAATTGTTGGGACACCAGAAGAAGCAAGGCAAGATATGGGAATGACTGAGGATGGTTATAATGGGGTAATGGAACGTATAGAAATTGCTAAAAGTATATTTACAGAAGAGGACTTTGAAAAGTATGTTGCTTTATTACAGGAATCGTACCATTCTTATAAGAAAGTAAGTGTCGTAGAGAATGGAAAAAGACAATATACAGCTACCAATCGTTTAAATGCTGATGAAGAAAAAAGAGATAAAGAGGTAATGGAACAATTAAATACATATGAAGAAAGAATAAATCAACATTTTACCTATACATTTGAACAAGCTGAAAAAATAACTGGTTTTCCGATTAAGCATCCTACATATATTCCAGTTGGACATCAACTAGTATTTGAAGAGGTAAAAGCCGAAGCGACATTAGGAAAACCTATGCCGCTTATTACGATGAGATATGAAAATCGTAATGTAAAAAAACAGCCACATACTTCAGATGCAGAATTAGGTTTTACAATTCATCTTTTAGAAATCATTGAGGGAGAATATAAAGATTATTTTATTGACAGACCATTTGATAAACCCTCTGAAAGAGGACCTAATTTTTCTGGAGATATAAAGAAATATAAACTAAATGGGTATGATGTTACATTTGGAGAGCATAAAGTGTCACATGTAAGGGCTATGAAAATAGTGGTACCTGCAAAAGAAGGAAGAAATGCATATCAAGTGTATATAAACGATAGTATGCTATCTAAAAAAGAGCTTGAGAAAGTTTTACTTTCGGTTGTTGAATAGATAATGAAATTTCAGAAAAATGAAAGTAAGTAGTTACTTTCATTTTTCTTTTATGATAATATGTTAGTAATCACTTACTTACATATTGGATGGAGGAATAAAGATGGGGAAATTAACAGCGCGAGAAAAAGTTATGGAAGCTGCTACTTTATTATTTGGTGAAAAGGGGTATACAGCGACAACAATTCGTGAAGTGGCAGAAAAAGCGGGGGTAAGCGAGTTAACTATATTTCGTAATTTTAAAAATAAGGAAAATTTATTTAGAGAAAGTATTATTTTACGAACAACACCAGTTGCTTTATTAGAGGAAATAGAAGAGCAATTTACTGGTGATTTACATAAGGATCTTACGAAAGTGGCAGAAACATATATTCAAATCAATTTGCCAAAGCTAAATTATATTTGGGCTGCGTTAATAGAATCAAGACAAAATAGTGAAATGAAAACATTACTACATGAATTAAATTCACATTTAGTGAATCATTTAGAAACCTATTTAAAGCAACTTGGAGAGAAGGGGCATATTTCTTCTTGTAACTACCGTTTAATAGCGAATATGTTTTACGGACAACTGTTTTTATACATTATGAATGTTAGTATAGCGGAAGAAGAAATTCAGTTAGAAGAGTATATAGGGACTTGTGTAAATTTATTTATGAATGGGATTTTAAATAAAGAAAACGAATAGGGGTGGGGGAATTGCGAAATACATTTGCATTAATTGCATTAATTGCAGGTTTTTTTATGGCAATTTTAGATTCAAACATTGTGAATATCGCATTACCAGAAATGACAAAGACATTTCATACGTCAATTGATACCATTTCTTGGATTGCTAATAGTTATAATGTTGCCTTTGTATCGTGTTTATTAATTGCAGCACGTCTTGCGGACCAGTTTGGTCGCAAGAAGCTGTATATTATCGGTTTATTAGGATTTTCTATTAGTTCGCTTATGTGTGGTATTGCCACTTCTTTTCATATATTAGTAGCCTTTAGGATAATACAAGGAATCTCAGCAGCAGTTATCGTACCAGTTGCTATGCCTCTTGGTCTTAAGTTAGTACCGAAAGAGAAACAAGGTATGATAGGTGGTATTATGGGAGCTTTCGGAGGATTAGCAGCGGCAATTGAGCCTTCACTTGGTGGTATTTTAACTGATAAATTGAATTGGAGCTGGGTGTTTTTTATTAATGTCCCAGTTGGTATATTATCTTTAATCTTCGTGATTCTTTGTATTAAAGAGTCGTATGATCATACTGCAAGCTCTAAAATAGATTGGGCGGGTATGATTACTTCTGCATCTGCACTATGCTTACTTGTATATGCACTCATACAAGTAAATACAAATCAATTAAGCACAATAAGCTTAATTCTTCTTTTTATGCTCTCATTAATAAGTTTTATATTATTTTTCATTATCGAAAAGAAAAGTAATAATCCAATGTTACCTTTAAAGTTGTTTTCATATAAAGAATTTTCAATTTCAAACCTTTGCTTATTTTTCGTTGGGATGGGGTTAATGAATTTTTTATTTATACTTGCTTTTTATTTTGTTCAAGTAGAAGGAATGTCTGAACTACAGTCAGGTTTAATTATTAGCACTTTAGCCATTGTTTCAATGATTGTTACAGGAGTAGTAACACCAATTGCAGCAAAACGAGGTAGTGTATTAATAAGTAGTACAGGGATGATTGCTTTTATCATAGCTTCGTATTTATTTAGTCAGATAGATTCAAACTTTACTACATGGGATTATATATGGCGATTAGTGATCGTTGGAATTGGAACAGGTTGCACTTTAGCACCGTATACAACAACTGCGGTTTTAAATGTGCCAGGTGAAAAATCAGGTGTTGCTTCAAGTGTATGTAATATCTCTAGAACGGTCGGAAGTATTGTAGGGGTAGCAATACTGGTCATGTTTTTGAATCATCAATTGTTAGTTGAAAAAGAAAAAGTAGATAGTGAAGTAATGACTGTGATTGAAAAAAGTAATTTAACAAATATAGAAAGAGAACAAGTGCTGCAAGCGATGAAAGGAATTGATAAAAATCAAAACAGCATGTTAAAGTCTGAAGAGGCGAATAAGCTTTACGAGAAAATGAAGCAACAATATAAACAAGGAATTGTATATAGTTTTGATAAAACATTTTTAATGGGTTCAGTTATTTTTACTTTAGCGCTCATTTGTAATGTAGTTGGTATATATGTAAGTAGGAAAAAAGGTACAATTTCGTTAACAGGTTAGTTTTATTGCATAATACTATTATGTAAACAAAATTAGAGTATGTACACCTAACTAAATAGTTCAATATTTTTGATATTCGTAGGAGGGGATCATATGAGTAAACACAAAAAAATCATAGCGATTTCAGGCAGTATTAGGGAAAGATCATCCAACACAAACGTATTAAAAGCTTTAGCGGCATTTATTCCAGATGGAGTAGACTACACCATTTATAAAGGAATAGAGCAACTTCCTCATTTCAATCCGGATGTAGATCGAGTGGGAGCACCGGCTGTTGTTGAAGAGTTTCGAAAGACATTAAGTGAATCACATGCACTTATTATTTGTACACCAGAGTACGCAAAAGGCATACCAGGAGTTTTAAAAAATGCATTAGAATGGCTTGTTTCATCAGCGGAACTATATAAAAAACCAGTGGCTATCATAACAGCTTCACCGTCAATTACGGGAGGGGATAAAGCCCATGAATCTTTGTTACTTACACTGGGTATGATTGATACAGTTGTCGTTCAAAATGGTTCGGTATTAATCCCATCTGTGCGTACTAAATTTAGTGATGATGCAAAAGTTACAGATGAGGATACAAAGCAAGCTCTTATTTCTTTAATTCAAAGTATAGTAGACGAAATAAGGGAATAATGATTTGTTTTATATAAAGGCAATACTACCGGTAGTTTAAAAGTAGTATTGCCTTTTTATTTTCTTTTGGCTGAAATTTTGTACTAATGATTAGGAAATCATGTCACCTATTTTAAGGTTTAGATAAAATAAATATTAATTTATGCTCGGGTTCACGTCTTTTTTCGTCTTGGTCAAATAAATAACTAAGCTCAAGATTGTTGCGAGGAAAATTACGCTTGTTCCCACGGTACCGAGACCAAGACCACCAGCATCGTGAGGCTGTGATAGATAGTCGCCAAAAGAGGCGCCGAAAGGACGAGTTAATATATAAGCGATCCAAAAGGCCAACACTGCATTTAATTTGGAGCGGTAGTAAGCGACGGTTACAGCCCCAATTAATGCGGCAAATATGAGCGCTGAAATCCAGTAACCTAAGTTGAGACTCTCTGCTACGAGATCACCAGCTGCAGTACCTAAGGCGAAGGTGAACAGGATAGCCAACCAGTAGAATGCTTCTCGCTTTGTTGTGTAAATAGAGTGAATGGACAGTGTCTTCTCACTCACATACCAAGCAGCAAAAGTTGCCAGTAAGACAATGGTGAAAACGATGGTGGTCGTCTCAAGAGCGACCCCGAAGTTGTCCGTAAGATTGTCGGTGACCAGCGTACCAACAACACTAATCAGCAAGACAGTGAGCCAGTAAATCCCTGGAACATACTTCTTCAATCTGAACTGGAATACTAGTGTGATGAACAAGAGAGCACTCATAACAAAGGTCGTTTTAGTCAAACCAAAGTTCAAGTTTGTATTTAAGAAGTCTGCGCCTGTTTCGCCCACTGTAGTTGCCATGATTTTGATAATCCAGAAGAAAATCGTAACTTCTGGAACCTTGTTCAGCATCTGCCAGCCTCGTGATGAAACGGGAGCGACTTCATGAGAAATAGATGGATTTTCTCTATTCTTATCCTGATCCTTCTTATAATATTTCATGTATGATTCCTCCTTACTAGTTATTTATGTATAAACAGAGTGTAACTAATAAGAATGAGATTCAGATGAAATTAGGATGAAAAAAACATTAAAAAAAGATGAAAAAAAGAAATTTCTAAAGTGTCTTTTTTATTTAACAAATACAGTTAAAAAAACTATATCCTTTCTTTGTTTGCGGAATAGAATAGAAAATACAGCAAAATTGACACTCTTCATTTGATATCTTAAGTTGGTCGTTTTCTGCAAAATAAAAGTGTAGAGCAATATTAGTTTGACATGGAGTCTCTACAAGCATGACTCACATGCCAAGAACGTCATAATAACAAGCAATTGGTGCTATTATACTTGTTTCTCCATGTTAAAGCATGTGTGAATTGTTGTTTGTAATACTATGTATTTTTGTTTTACAAACACCAAGTTGGTGACTAATCGTTTAAGTGTCTTTTGTATTTAGGGGGACATTAAGAATATCTTATGTATTTCTCATCATATTTTAATATTTTTTTAGTAGAGTATACCTTGTATCCTACAAGGAAAGAGGAAGAAGACTATGCATGTACTACGTTTTTTAAGTGAATATATAAAACACCCAAGAACTGTAGGAGCAGTATTGTCAAGTTCTAAGCAACTTGCAAAACAAATGGTAGCCCCTATAAATTTTGAACAAGCAAAATGCATTATTGAGTATGGACCAGGAACTGGAGTGTTTACGGAACAGCTCATTCAACATAAACATAATGAAACAGTATTGTTAATCATTGAGAATAACGCACGGTTTTACCGTATACTTCATGAGCGATATTCACACATGGAAAATGTGTACATTATTCATGACTCTGCCGAATATACGGAAAAGTACGTTCAGAAATATAAAATTAACCAAGTGGATTATATTATTTCAGGATTGCCATTTACCAGTTTATCCCTTGATACTTCTACAAAGATATTACAGGTAACAAAAGAAGTATTAAGAGAAGAAGGGAAATTTATTACTTTCCAATATACACGCTTTAAACAACAATTTTTCCGTTCTTTTTTTGCAAATATTGAGGTGAAGAAAATAAACTGGAATATTCCACCGGCTTTCGTGTTCACTTGCTTTATGTAAGGTGATGGGAATGTGCGAAACCAAATCACTATCATGTAAAAGAAATGAATTATTTCCAACATAAAAAACGAACGATTTTTCCTGTGAAAATTACAGAAAAAATCGTTCGTTTTTTTGCCAGAAATATAAACTATAACTTTCATTTTGGACTATTAAAAGGGCGGAATACTTTACGGAAAGTTGAAACCATTTTTCAGGTCATATTTAGCCTTTACTTCCATTAACCGATCAAAGTTACAGCTGTAGTATGCATCTGGCCAAACTTTAATGGAGAGGTAGGTGTATTAACGTAAACGCCTTTTGTATATGGTAGCATCGCTAATCGAAAATCTTCGGTCCATCGAATGCTTGCGGCAGCACCTTCTTCTTGATCCCAAGTGGTGAATATTGATATGTTCGAATATGTTTTAGGGTGATTATTCTTAGAATGAGGTTTTCGGATCTATCAATGAATCGAAATAATAAATAAAAGTCAATACTACATGAATCTCAAATGCAGTATTGACTAAATAAAGTTAAATAGTGATCTCTATTTGATTGCCTTCCGGGTCGCTTATTACACTTTCGTAATAGCCATCTCCAGTGAAACGTGGTCCATTTAATAAAGGATAACCAGCTTCTTTTAACGTTTTTGTTAGTTCATTTACACGTTCTTCACTTCCAACAGAGAAAGCAATATGTGCATAGCCAGTTATATTAAGATTAGGTTCGTTTTCTATACCTTTCTTACGCATAATTTCAAGTCGTGCTCCAGACTCGAACGTAATAAAATAAGATTCAAATTGTTTTGCTTCATTATGATATAAAGAGTTTGGTTTACCGTTGAAATACTTTGTATAAAAAGTACGCATCATTTCTAAATCATTTACCCAAATTGCAATATGTTCGATTTTCATTCGTTTCACCAATCCTTTCTTTATGTAAATTAAAAAATATGTACTCTGAAATAATTAGCGAAGGTGAACAACACTAATTAGATGTTCACTTTATTAAATTTGCAATCATATTGCAAGAAATAAGAATGGATGTTAGGAAAAATCAAATTGTAACGAAAAAGTTTTAATAATGGTATTAGATAATTTTTAAGTCATAACATGCATACAATGTCTAATTAAGTGAATTACGTACGTCAAAATTGTAAATAAGGGGGGGACATTTGTGGGGCAAATTGAACAAATGGTAATTGTTGGCATTTACATGTCTTTTATACTGTCTATTATGATATTAGGGTCTACATATTATAATCCTCGTCTTTGGTTAAATGATTATCCGAAAGATATTCAAAAAGTAGTTTTTCCAAAATCGATAAATGAAAAAAAACAAACGTTTTATTTCGGAATTATTTACAATATTATTCTCTTCGGAACACCTTTAATTTCTACATATATACTACATCACCATGAAAAATTATTGTATATTGAGGCCTATTTACATACTTTGGGGATTGTAATGATTTTCAATTTAGTAGATTTATTAATAATCGATTGGCTTATATTTTGCTGGATTACTCCGAGGTTTGTTGTTATTCCTAGTACAGAAGGAATGAAAGGGTATAAAGACTATATGTTTCACTTAAGAGGTGCAATAGCCGGAACGCCATTTTTAGCAATTGTAAGTTTATTTTTGGCAGGAATTGCGACAACTATTTAGTATAAGGAAGAGGGGGAGGAAACGTAAATACTATACTTAAAAGAGAAAATAATTAGCTTTTTGATTAGAGAATTAGAAATAGATGATAGTTTTACAGTAAATGCTCGGTTAGTTCTTTCTGTTTCAAAAATAAATAACAAAATAGAATATACAGTCGAAGAAGTGCCTAGCTATGAAAAAAGTTATTTAGAAGATCAATATGAAGAAGATGAAGAACTAGCGTACAATGAATATATAAATAATCCTAATTAAATAATTTACATAGCGCTCTCACATAACTAGATCGTAGAAGTTATGATATTGAAAAAGAATTGGGATCTCTTTTCACTATAAAAAAAGCCCTTTAGATAAACAAATCCAAAGGGCAAAACATAGCGTCTTTTTTATAAACACCGTGATTTTATTTAAAAGTGGCATCCACTCTTTTTATTTGAGGAGTGGATTTTTTTATATTCTGCGTTGTTCTCTCTCAGAAAACACGTTCTGTTACACATATAATTTATTTATTCTTTTCTTTCCAAAGAGCAAAAGGATTCTTTTCATGATGATTTTTATCGAGCTTTAATAATTTTATGTCGCGTTGTTCTTTTGGAAGAGCTATTTGCTGATAAACGTATTTTGTTCCTAATCCAATTTCCTCTTCCTCTTGTGCAGTATAAGAAAAATAAACATGTTGAAGATTCGCCCAGTAAATGGCACTTAAACACATCGGGCAGGGCTCTCCACTTGCATATAGTATGCAGTCGGAAAGATCAGATGTACCAAGAATGCGACAAGCCTGACGGATAGCTAGAAGTTCAGCATGCGCAGTGGGATCATGTGTTTTAAGAACATCATTTACTCCCTTCGCAACAATCTCACCATCTTTAACAAGCACTGCACCAAATGGTTTTCCTTCTTTGTTTTTGGTATTTTCGTAAGCTAAATCAATTGCCAATTTTATGAATTTTTCGTGACTCATTAAAGAACGCCCCTTTAAAAATTAAATTTTAAATATGATTTTTTTCACTCATGTTTTTTGTTTTCCATAGTTGTTCTAGCACAATTACGATGATTGTCCCAACAATGAGACCATTGCTTAAAATATATTGAAAAATAGTAGGCAGACCATTAAATATTGCTTTAGGAAGAAACATTAATCCAATACCGATTAGCAATGTGATTCCTAATATAGTTAGCCGGCGTTGATCTAATTCGTCTTTCAAAAGGGATTGAAACGAGATCCCAATCATTTGGACAAAGGATGCTAAACTTGCGGCACAAGCGACAGGGCCAGGAAGCGTAGCTAAGAAGTCGACGACTGATGGAACAACGGCTATACCTGCTAAGGCTAAACTTGCTATTAGGAAAGGCATTATTCGTTTTTGCTCGGTTAATCGGATAAAACCCGCCGATACTGGCAATGGTACAATTCCAATTGTCGAAAAAAGAGCTGATATAACATGTGTAATACCGCCAGACCAACTGGCACGGTTAATGATTTGTTTTTCGGATTCTCCTGATTCTGGAACCACTTGTTTAACAGCCGTAACGGCCGCTATCGTATTAGAGACTAAAATAAACGTAAATATAATTGAGGTTATAACCATTCCAGCATTGAACTGCGGAGTCCCCCAAGCAAAAATGTCTGGTAATTTAATAAAGGAATCTGGTGTGGAAATCGTGTTGGAGCTTTTTCCTAATAAGAAATATAGTAACCAACCAAATAAAATCCCTAACAGTACGGAGTAACTTTTCATCCATCCTTTTCCTTTAATTGATAGCACTATTACTAGAACAAATACGCCAAATGAAATCGCTGCTGTTTGATAATCTAGGTTAGATTGTCCTTGTATACCGAGCATTCCCTCTAAAAAAACACCACTAAGTTGAAGACTCAGAATCAAAAGAAAAGAACCAGTAACTAAAGGAGTAAACAAAAACAACAGCCGATTAACCAGGCCGGTTATGCCAAGAATAACTAGTAAAAACCCTGTAACTAGCAAACCACCTTCTAAAAGTTGTAATGTTTCTTTCATGCTTTCTCCCTGCTGAGTCGCCATACCCGCTAAGATGACAAATACACTGACCCATGAACCTGCAGGTCCGTCAGCGATCGGATAGCGATGTCCGAAACATCCTTGTATAAAAGAGCTAATGCCCACCACAAAAAAAGTTCGTTGCATCAAATCGGATATTTCCTCGATTGATAAATGAAATACGCCCCCGATTACGATTGGCAATGCAACAGAAGTGGCCAGCAGGAAAAAGAACCATTGAAAGATGCTTAAAGCGCCGTAAAAACGTTGTTTCTTCATATTGTTTCACCTTCATATAAAATATTTATTTTTTCCAAGTACCAATAGAAATTAGTTCTAATTGACTTGAAAATAAAGATTTCCCGCGAGAAAAGCTTTTATTAACCTATCTAGATGCCTTAACTAACCTCTGCAAATTTTTTTGCTTAAAAGTGCATCGTTTTTTAAGGCAACTACGGGAAATTTCTTTTCATCTAAAATTATGATATCTTAGAATTTGGTATATGAAAAATATAAAAAAAATTAATTTTACTAAAGATTTTCATATAATGAGGGGGTTTTTCCTATTTATGGATATTAGACAACTGCGATATTTCATAGCAATTGTAGAAGAAAGAAAAATTTCTGCTGCGGCTGAAAGACTTCATATCTCCCAGCCGCCGCTAAGCCAGCATCTAAAAGCAATGGAAGAGGAATTAGGAACGAAATTAATTGAGAGAACTGGGAAATTTTTAGAAGTGACGGAAGCAGGAAAAGCCTTATATAAATATGCACTACAAATGACTCATTTAATGGAAGAAGCCAAAATGGAAGTAAAGGAGGTCGGAAACGGGGTAAGCGGAAGACTAACGATAGGTATCAATACTTTTTCAGTAGACGGATTACCTGAATTACTTAACCAATTTCACAAAAAATATCCTAAGGTTACATATAAAGTTCATCAAAATGAGTCATCTCATCTTTGTCAATTAGTGAGAGACAGGATTGTAGAGCTGGCGATTATACGATTACCGCTCGAGTTAGATGATTTTTCAACTATCCATCTTTATACAGAACCTTTTTACTTTATTACTTCAAATAAAAAGCACCCTTTTAATCATCAAGTTACGCTTGCTGACATTCAAAACTGCCCTCTAATAATACCGAGTACAGAAGGATTGGGAGTTTATTATATGATTTTAGAAGCATTTTCAAAAGCGCAACTATATCCGAATATTATTGCCGAATGCTCTGACATCTCACTTTTATTAGAGTTAGTCGCAGGTAACTTTGGAGAAGCTATTGTTCCAGAAACTGTAATTAAACAATACAAAAACTACAATATCCAGGCTTTCAAAATTACAGATACAGAGCTATCTGCATCCGCGAGCTTAATATGGCTGAAGAATCATTACCTATCAAAAAACGCTCAAAACTTTATAAAACTGTTAAGGATGAACATCTAGCAAAACACGGACTTACTGAGTTAATGTAAAGCTAACGAATATGAAAAATGAAGATATACCTACTGATGAAGACAGTTACTGGGAAGCCTTTGACTTATTCGGTTCGGAATATGTATGTAGATTGTTAGGAGCGCCTTTATACGATGATGTTCCAGAAGATTTAGGATGTCCCACTTGTTCTAAAGAGATGAAATATGTTGCTACAATTACACAAGATCTTGAAGAACGGGAACTTATTTCAGTAGTTGATTCTCGGTTTGGTGAAATGAAGATATATTTTTACTTATGTAAAGAGTGTTCAGTTATGAAAACTGAAATACAAGGAACATAATAAAGTAAGACTGACATGATGAGCCAGTCTTATTTTTGTTGCGTCACATCATTAACAATCGCATGAAATATGCCTTTTTGCGTAAAATCATCTGTAAAGACAGTTTCTCTATCAACTTCAATTGTATCGTGCGGGTTATACCATTTACTTAATAAATCTTCTCCAAATTCAAGTCGTTTTTCTCTCGTATTATGCCGTCTAATCGTTTCTTCAAGTGATAAGTCAAAATAATATGTATAAGCGTTTCCTTCAAAATAATGTATTAATTCTTTTAACATATCACCGTACCTACGACTGTTAAGTATACCTTCTAAAATAACAAATTCGCATTTTCCTTTTCCGTACTTCGTAATCTCAAAAATTAAATCATGAGATAGATTGCCCATTGTGTCGTGGACTTTTAACATATCTCTACGCACAACATCTTGAGACACTAATAGTGTACCTTGACCGAAATGTTCTTGCAGTTCTTTTGCGATTGTTGTCTTGCCACTTGCGGAGTTTCCTCGAAGAATGATTAATGTTGATTTCAAAGTCTCATCTCCAGATTGTTTTAGTGTTTTAGGTTTTGTTACATAAGAAATTCATTATGGGAAACATTCTCTTAGTTAAATAATAGTTTATGATAATCAATTTGACTTGAACAGAATAAATTCTTATTTTTGGATTATACAAGTAGAAGCAGTTTTAAAAGTTTACTGTTCACAAATAGAAAAGTATTATAAGAGTAGCTAATAAGGAGGTAATTTATGTTATTTCATAAGGGACAATTGTCAGTTAGATACGTAATAGAAAAAGATGCACCTATCATCTCTAAATGGTTAACAGATCCAGAAGTTTTACAGTATTACGAAGGAAGAGATAATCCACAATCTGTAGAAAAGGTACTCGATCATTTTATACATAACCCAAACAGTAATGAAAAAAGATGTTTAGTAGAATTTGATGAAATGCCGATTGGTTATATACAAATGTACCCTGTTGATTCCGAATGGAAAGCTTTATATGGATATGAAGAATCACACAATGTATGGGGCATGGACCAATTCATCGGTGAACCAGCGTATTGGGGAAAAGGAATTGGAACTGATCTCGTTCAAGCAGCAATTACATATATTATGGAGAAAATAGGTGCGGAAGCGATAGTAATGGATCCTAGAGTAAATAATGTACGTGCGATAAGCTGTTATGAAAAATGCGGGTTTAGAAAGGTGAAAGTACTAAAAGAACATGAATTACATGAGGGGAAATTAGAAGATTGTTGGATGGTGGAATATAATAAAAATGCAGGGGGCTTATAAAAATAAAGGGAGCTGTGTGAAATGAAAAAAGCATTAATAGTTATTGATGTACAAGCGGGTATGTATACAGCGGGAATGCCAGTACATAATGGGGAAAAGTTATTAGAAACGTTGCAAGAACTTATTCAAGAATGTCGTTCGAATAGTATTCCGGTTATTTATGTGCAACATAACGGGCCAAAAGATCATCCGTTAGAAAAGGGGACAGAAGGTTGGAAAGTACATGCGGCGATAGCTCCGCAAGAGGGTGATAGTATCGTTGAAAAGACAACACCCGATTCATTTAATAAAACGAACTTGAACGAAGTTTTACAAGAAAAAGGAATTGAACATGTTATTATTTCAGGAATGCAAACACAGTATTGTGTTGATACAACAACGCGTAGAGCGTTTAGTGAAGGATATAAAGTAACATTAGTAAGTGATGCCCATAGCACGTTTGATACAGATGTATTACGTGCTGAAGATATTGTGAAACATCATAACGTAGTGCTTGGATCATTTGCGGATGTTATTACGTTAAAAGATTTAAAAGTAGAAGCGTAATTACAGAAGTTGCTGTCTCTGAATGGGAGGCAGCTTTTTTTATTGAAAGACAAGTTGCCGAATAATGTCGGAGAACCGATCTATCTAAAAAATCGCTGATATATTTTGATTTGTGGTCGAAATAATTAGAAAATCGCCGATGTAATTTCATGTACCGAAATGATTGTACAAAAAAAGGAGCACCACTTTATCAAAAGGGAGCTCCTTCACCAAAATGTTATTTCTTCTTATCTTTATCTAATATATTTTGCTCTTCAGCGAACTCTGTACCATATGCAAAT
The DNA here is from genome assembly GCF_000633475.1 of Bacillus sp. H1a. Classification (NCBI taxonomy): domain Bacteria; kingdom Bacillati; phylum Bacillota; class Bacilli; order Caryophanales; family Bacillaceae; genus Bacillus; species Bacillus sp. H1a. The sequence continues at coordinate 20,377 of NZ_AYMH01000067.1, forward strand.
CTGCGATTAATACGAATATTATCGTTGTTATGACGCGTGCGTGAATGTGAAAAACGATGGACGATTACTTCTGATAATGTAAAGACGATAGCAGAAAGGATACTACCCCATGCAATTTGCATGTAGTTGTCTAATAATATATTACCGAAAATCCAAACGCTTAAATACGTTAGTAAAAAGTTTGTCATAATGGCAGCAGAATCGCCAATTCGATTTAAAATGATTTTATTAACAAACATATAAGAAACGATTGTGACAAATAGACTAAAAGAAATAATTTGGACGAGCGTTGCTGGGAAAAATAAAGCTAATCCGATACTAAAAGCGATGATACACGATATAAATTTGATTACTATTACAGTAAAATCATTCAATATTTACACCTCCGATTTATACATAGTTTTACAATAAATTCAGGAGTTCATACATTTTAACGGTTTAATTTAAATAAAACTTTTTCATGTTTGATTTTTTGTCTAAATATTAAAAAAACAACGGAAAAATGTTATAGTAAAATGAGAGCGTATGACATTTTTAGGTAAGGGGGAATCCAAATGTGGATTACTTCAGAAGTAGAAATTCCAGATGAGTTAATCGATCACCTTGAACAAGGGAAGTTAGTATTATTCGTTGGAGCAGGAGTTTCTATGAAGGGGAAATCAAACTTACCGAATTTCGATGATTTAGTTGATGAAATTTCGAAAGCTTTATATGTCGAAAAGCGTGAGATGACAGAACCCCACGATTATTATCTTGGTAAAATTGCGAAAACGAAAGATGTGCATCAAGTTGCAAGAGATCTCGTTAATATAGAAAAATCAAAACCGAACCCATTACATTATGCCATTCCAAGGTTGTTTCCATTAGATACGGATGTTCGTATTGTAACGACAAACTTTGATCAACATTTTACGTCTGTAATTGCTGAAATGAATAGAGAGCTGAATATTTATTATGCGCCTGCTTTACCGACAGGGAGAGCGTTTAAAGGATTGGCTTATATACATGGAAATATAGAACAGGAGAAAGAAGCTTTAATTTTAACAGATGGTGATTTTGGAAGGGCTTACTTAACGGAAGGTTGGGCGAGACGATTTTTAGTGGATCTATTCTCAAATTACACCGTTTTATTCGTTGGGTATAGTCATAATGACCCAGTAATGAAATATTTAGCAACAGGTTTACCACCGAGTACAAGGCGTTATGCTTTCGTCGCACAAGGTGATAATACATACCATTGGGAGCATTTAGGGATAAGACCAATTGTGTATCCAAATAAAGCAAATAATCACCAATCACTTGTGAAAGCGGTGAAGCGATGGGCGGAATTAATGGGTGATAATTATATTACAAAAAGAATGCGTATTCGTGATATTGTAACAGTTCCTCCATCAGTCGAGCAGGAGCAATTATCGTATGTAAAACAGTCAATAAAAAAAATAGAAACAGTTCGGTACTTTGTTGAATTTGCACGTGAGTATGAATGGGTAGAATGGCTTGAAGCAGAGGGGAAACTAAGAAATTTATTTTTGCTTACGCCAAATTATGATGAAGTAGATGAGTTACTTGCGGAATGGTTAGTGGAGCAATTTCTTTTTAGCCATCAAAAAGAACTATTTCAATTGATTTTTAAAAATCATTCTAAAATATCCCCGTTATTATGGCGAACAATTTGTACTTACTTGAACGAAACGAAAGAAACGATGGACCCTTTGTTGTTTGCAAAATGGACATTGCTTGTATTAGAAACGGCAGAAAAAGATAGTAGCTCTATTGAAATGATTTCATACTTATTGCAAAAATGTTCTTTCCCTGAACATAAAGAAATTGGCTTGTTGTTGTTAACGTTTATTTTGGACGGAAAACTGAAATTGAAGCGTGTAAGAAAATGGGGAAATGATACGCAAGAATCGATAGAACTTGAGGAATCGAGTCGTTTGTCGGTGCCTATTTTTTCTCATGTAGAGCGAATTTGGAAGGAGAAAATGAGACCACATATCTCTTACTATGCCGCTCCGATTATGGTTATGGGATTAGAAAAGATACAATTATTGTCATTAAGACAAAATGCACTGAAAAAAAGAGATAGAGAAATTTCAGAGCAAGAGTTACAGCAAAATGATTTTACATTTTTAATTCAAATTGTAAAAGAATGTCTTACATATTTATGTGAAAACAATGAGAAAAAAGCGAATTATTATATTACAGAAATGATAGAAACAGATAGTGTACTTCAAAAGCGAATTGCGATTGAAGCAATGAGTAAAAATGTATTCGTTACTGCAGATGTCAAATTAAAGTGGTTACTATATGAAGGCCTTCTTTTAGATTTCACATATAAACATGAAGTGTTTCAACTTTTAAAGATTTATTATGCTGACGCTTTAGAAGAAACAAAAGAAGAAATTATTCAAAATGTATTAGAACATCTTGCAGAAGAGAGGGCGTTTGATGCTTGTCTCGTTTTAGATTCATTATTTGCATGCGATTCGAATAGTCGATGCACGATAGAAGGATATGAATTAATGAAACAGAAGCACCCTCATTTTTCTTCTGATCGATACAGTGTTCCAAAGAAAGAGTCTATTGAACAAAGCATTACGTGTAATGTAACAGCAGACGGATTACTACAGCTGAAAGACGATGAAATAATGAAGCAAGTTCGGCAGTTTTCTCAAGATGGTGTTTTTGAGCAACGCCATTTTTTAGAGATGTTATCAAAAGCATGTAAATTAAATGTAGAGTGGAGTATTTCGTTTGCTTATCAACTAGTAGGCGTGCACGAAATTAGTAATGAAGTTTGGTTTGTTTGTATTAGAGAATGGCGAAATAATAGGAATTTGACGAATGAGCAAATTCAAAGGATCATTCCGTTATTACAGAAGTTTGTTAGAAATACTACTTTTCATTGGTTAATTAGTAGTTTTTTATATGAAATTAGCAATCGATTAGAAGAGCTAGAAGAGAATAGTATACGGGTTGTAAAGCGCTTTGCTTTTTCATTATTTCCACAAGTTATGAGAGGGGAAACGGATTTTAAAATTGGAAAACAAGAGTTTTACAATGAGTCTATACAGCATCCGGTGGGGAAGATGACTGCTGTATTACTAAAACTGTTAGCATACGATCACTTATATGATCGCAATGTGTATGAATATTTATTTTTATTTGAGGAACAGGTAAGGGTTTCTTCGGAAAGAACGAACTTTATGTTAGCTCGTTTAACAGCAGATATTACGTTTTTATACCATATTGAGAAGCAATGGTGTCGAAAATATGTATTACCTTACTTAGATTTAAAGAAAGAAAATGAGCTGACCAAATATGCGTGGGCGGGATTATGTTATACGCAAATTAATTTACCTCTATTTACAGAAATGAAGAGATATATTAAATATGCAGTAGAGCATTTAGAGGCGCTACATCCGTATACGAGAGAAGCATTTTTAAAATGGCTTAGTTTTGTATTTATTAAATGTGTGCTGTATTGGGAGCAAAAAACAGATTGGTTGTATCCACTTTTAATGCAAGTAAACGAAAATAATAAAATTAAATTTATGCAGTATGTATGCTACTACGTAAAAACGTTAAGCGGAAAGGAACAACAAAAATTTTGGACAGCGTGGCTAAGTGTATTTTTAAGAGAACGTCCGAAAATGGGCGTAATAACAACGAGAGAGTATATGATGCTTTTACGTATTGTTTTATGCATGGATGAAATTTTAGAAAAAGGACTTTGTATTATTTCGAGTAAATTTCTAGGTGTAGAAGGGCAATGTAATCAAGAAGAAATGAAACAGTTATTTATTGAGATGCTTGAAAAGAAGGATAGTATGAAAGAATATAAAGAGCTGTTTGCAAATGTGTTTTTTATTTTACTTCAAACACGTCAAGAAGCTGATTTACTTGAAAATGAAATCATACAAATAAAAGAACTATTAATCCAGTATGAAGTAGAAAAACATGTATTAAATTTAATTGAAAATGAGATGATTCGTATCGGAATTGTAATGGGGAATTTACAAGAGGGACTATAGGGCGGTAGCGGAATTTTTAAAAAATAAATAAAAAGTTGTTGACAGTATTTTAAAAAGCGTTCTATAATACGAATCATACTTATTCAATTTCAAAAACATTTGAATAAACAAAGTGCAATGAAGAGATCACAGTAGTGGTTAGTCTTACTGTAACAGAGAGCTGGTGGTTGGTGTGAACCAGTACAGGGATAATCATGAATTACAGTCTTGGAGCATCTTTTTCGTAGTAAAGATACGATTGTCTTTATGAAGAAAGAGCGGTCAATTGATCGTTAACAGTGAAGAGAGGTAGACAGAAATATAGTCTACAACTAGGGTGGTACCGCGATAAATATCGTCCCTACTGATTTATTCAGTAGGGACTTTTTGTATTTTGGTGGCCCAACTTGAAAATAAAATAAACATGCGTTGAAAGGAAAAGGAGTAGTTGTTGTTTCCCTGTAACAGAGAGCTGGTGGTTGGTGCGAACCAGTACAAAAACAAGAGCGAATTACAGTCCTGGAGCATCTTTTTCAAAGTAAAGATACTTATTGTCTTTATGAAGGGGAAGACGGTCAAATGATCGTTAACAATGAAGAGAGGTAGACGAAATAAGTCTACAACTAGGGTGGTACCGCGATAAATATCGTCCCTACTGATTGGATCAGTAGGGATTTTTTGTACAAAAAAAGTGGGATTTTAACTAGTAGATAGTGTCTTTGTACTAATTATTAGTTTAAAATAAGAAGAGGTATCGATTCCACAATGAATTTGTATAATTTATCAGTTCAGAAAATAGAGAATTTTCCATTCTCTTACTATACTTTTAAAACATTAGAGGAGGATTTCCAAATGGCAAATCATGAATTAGATCAATTACGAAAACAGGTAGATGAAATCAATTTACAATTACTACACCTTTTAAACAAACGAGGTGAAATCGTTCAAAAAATTGGGGAGCAAAAACAAGTGCAAGGTACGAAACGCTTTGATCCAGTACGTGAGCGTGAAGTACTTGATATGATTGCAGAGCATAACGAAGGACCATTCGAAACGTCAACGGTTCAACATATTTTCAAAACGATTTTCAAAGCAAGCTTAGAACTACAAGAAGATGATAACCGTAAAGCATTACTAGTATCACGTAAAAAGAAAAAAGAAAATACAATTGTTAATGTTAAAGGTGAATTAATTGGAAACGGAACACAAACGTTCATTATGGGACCTTGTGCAGTAGAAAGCTTAGAGCAAGTTCGCCAAGTAGGGCAAGCGATGAAAGATCAAGGACTTAAATTAATGCGTGGTGGTGCTTTCAAACCGAGAACATCTCCATACGATTTCCAAGGTTTAGGAGTAGAAGGTTTACAAATTTTACGCCAAGTAGCAGATGAGTTCGACTTAGCGATTATTAGTGAAATTTTAAATCCGAATGATGTAGAAATGGCGCTAAAATACGTTGATGTAATTCAAGTTGGGGCACGTAACATGCAAAACTTTGATTTACTACGAGCTGTAGGTAAAGTTAACAAGCCAGTATTATTAAAACGTGGTTTAGCAGCAACAATTGATGAGTTCATTAATGCAGCGGAATACATTATTGCGCAAGGTAACGACCAAATTATTCTTTGTGAGCGCGGTATTCGCACATACGAAAGAGCGACACGTAACACATTAGATATTTCAGCAGTACCGATTTTAAAGAAAGAAACACATTTACCAGTTATCGTTGACGTAACGCATTCAACTGGACGTAGAGATCTATTATTACCAACAGCGAAAGCGGCACTTGCAATTGGAGCAGATGCAGTAATGGCGGAAGTACATCCAGACCCAGCAGTTGCGTTATCAGATTCTGCACAGCAAATGGATATTCCAGAATTCCATAGATTCATGGATGAGTTAAAAGGTTTCAAAAATAAATTATCTTAATTCCATATCATATATGCGCTGAAGAGGAAACAGTAGTGCTTATCTCACTGTTAAAGAGAGCTGATGGTCGGTGTGAATCAGTACAAAGGTAAGCATGAATTACAGCCTTGGAGCATCTTTCCCGCCACTTATGGAGGGAAAGACGGTCAAATGATCGTTAAAGAAGAAGAGAGGTAGACGAAATAAGTCTACAACTAGGGTGGTACCGCGATAAACATCGTCCCTACTGAGCGCTCAGTAGGGACTTTTTTGTACAAAAAAATAATAAAGGGGCAAGAGAAATGAGATATATTACAGCTGGAGAATCACATGGTCCGCAGTTAACAGTTATTTTAGAAGGTGTACCAGCAGGTTTAACACTCACGGCGGAACATATTAATAAAGAGTTATTAAGAAGACAAAAAGGGCATGGACGCGGAAGACGCATGCAAATTGAAACAGATACAGTTGAAATTGTAAGTGGTGTACGTCATGGAATGACACTTGGTTCACCAATTACGTTAATCGTAAAAAATGATGATTTCAAACATTGGACGAAAGTAATGGGTGCAGAGCCAATTTCAGAACAAGAGAGTAAAGAAATGAAACGTACTATAACGAAACCACGTCCAGGACATGCGGATTTAAACGGTGCAATTAAATACGGCCATCGTGATATAAGAAACGTGTTAGAGCGCTCTTCTGCAAGAGAAACGACAGTTAGAGTTGCAGCTGGTGCAGTTGCGAAACAAATTTTGAAAGAATTAGGTGTGGAAATTGCAGGGCATGTCCTTGAAATTGGTGGAGTAAAAGCGAAGCATATTACTCACTTACCGATTGAAGAAATTCAAACGATTACTGAAAACTCACCAGTTCGATGTTTAGATAAGGAAGTAGAACAAGAAATGATGGATGCGATTGATGATGCGAAAAGTAGCGGAGATTCAATCGGTGGTATTGTTGAGGTAATTGCAGAAGGTATGCCAATTGGAGTTGGTAGCTACGTTCATTACGATCGTAAATTAGATGCAAAACTTGCCGGTGCTATTATGAGCGTGAATGCGTTTAAAGGTGCTGAAATCGGAATTGGTTTTGAAGCGGCAAGACAGCCAGGAAGTAAAGTGCACGATGAAATTAAGTGGGATGAAGAAAAAGGCTACACAAGAAAAACTAATAATGCAGGTGGTTTAGAAGGCGGTATGACAACAGGTATGCCAATTGTGGTAAGAGGTGTGATGAAGCCAATTCCTACATTATATAAACCGTTAGCAAGCGTAGATATTGATACGAAGGAAGCGTTCCAAGCGAGTATTGAGAGATCTGATAGCTGTGCAGTACCCGCAGCAGGTGTTGTAGCTGAAGCTGTTGTGGCATGGGAACTTGCAGATGCACTAGTCGAACAATTCGGAAAAGATCGCATGGCATTATTAAAGCAAAACATTACGCAACATAACAAATACGCAAAAGAATTTTAATAAAAAGGCGGGTTTAACATGCGAGTAAAAGATCAACTATCATCATTACAACCGTATAAACCAGGTAAATCACCAGAGCAAATGAAAGAAGTATACGGGAATCATTCATTTGTTAAGTTAGCATCAAATGAAAATCCATTTGGCTGTTCACCTCGTGTTTTAGGAGAATTACAAAAATCGTGGCAAGAACATGCTTTATATCCTGACGGAGGTGCTGCAAAGCTCCGTCAAACGATTGCAGAGAAATTACAAGTGCAAATGGAACAAGTGCTTTGTGGTAGTGGACTTGATGAAGTTATTCAAATTATAAGCCGTGCAGTGCTATGTAAAGGAGATAATATCGTAACAGCTGGCGAAACATTTCCTCAGTACCGTCATCATGCGGTAATTGAAGGGTGTGAAGTGAAAGAAGTTCCTTTAAATAACGGTGTATATGACTTAGATGGAATTTCTTCAGTGATTGATAAACATACAAAAATCGTTTGGATTTGTAACCCGAATAATCCGACAGGCACACATGTTAATGAGCGAAAATTAAATCAATTTATTGAGGGAGTTAGTGAAAAGACGTTAATTGTCATTGACGAAGCATACTATGAATATGTAACCGCGAAAGATTTCCCAGAGACGTTACCACTATTAGAAAAACATAAAAACCTTCTTATATTAAGAACGTTTTCTAAAGCGTACGGTTTAGCATCATTTCGCGTTGGGTATGCGATTGGACAAGAAGAATTAATCGAGAAATTAAATGTCGTTCGTTTGCCGTTTAACGTGTCTTCATTAGCACAAAAAGCTGCAACGATTGCCTTTAGTGATGAAGCGTTTATTGAAGAAATAGTACGTGTTAACGAAGAGGGATTACAACAGTACGAAAGTTTTTGTAAAGAAAATGAAATCCCGTTTTATCCATCACAAACGAACTTTATCTTCTTGCCAGTAGAGAATGCTGGAGAAATTTATGAAGCTTGTGCGCACGCTGGGTTTATTATTCGTCCGTTTCCAAATGGCGTACGCATTACAATTGGTACAAGGGAACAAAATGAGGGAGTGATTTCAGTGTTAAAACAACACTTTGAAAATAAAAAAAGTAAGTCTCGAGATGAGGCACATGTGTAAAAAGGTAGTATTAATTGGAACAGGATTAATAGGAGGCTCTCTTGCGTTAGCGATAAAAAAAGAGCAAGATGTAACGATTATCGGCTATGATATATTTAAAGAACAAGTAGAGCGCGCAAAAGAATTACATGTAGTTGACGAAGTAGCAGTAGATTTACAGCGTGCATGTGAGGAGGCAAATTTAATTGTTTTTGCCTCTCCAGTTGAAGAAACAAAAAAGTTATTACACAAACTTGCATCATTTCATTTACGAGAAGATGTTATCGTCACCGATGTAGGAAGTACAAAAGGGACAATTATGAATGAAGCGGAAGCTTTATTATCAAAGAAAGTTTCTTTTATCGGCGGACATCCGATGGCAGGTTCTCATAAAACTGGCGTTGAAAGTGCAAAGGCACACTTATTCGAAAACGCATTTTACATTTTAACCCCAATGAATCACGTGCCAACTGATCAAGTGGATGAGCTAAAAGAATGGTTAAAAGGAACAGGCTCGCATTTTCTCGTTTTAAATACAAAGGAACACGATTATGTAACAGGAATTGTTAGTCATTTTCCGCATCTGATAGCAGCAGGATTAGTGAAACAAGTTGAGAAGCACGCTGGTGATAATCCGCTTATTCATCAGCTAGCTGCAGGCGGATTTAAAGATATTACACGTATCGCATCAAGTAGTCCGAAAATGTGGAGTGACATTGTAAAACAAAACCGCGAGCATTTATTGGAACTATTAGAAGAATGGATTTCTGAAATGGGAGAGTTATATAAGACGGTTTCTAAAGGAGACGAAGGCGAAATACAAAACTATTTTGCTGACGCAAAAGAATACCGTGATTCTTTACCAGTACGAAAGAGGGGCGCAATTCCTGCCTATCACGACTTATACGTCGATGTTTTAGATAAAGTAGGGGCTTTAGCTCATATTACGAGTATTCTAGCAGAAGAAGAAATTAGTATTACAAACTTGCAAATATTAGAAGCGCGCGAAGGACTACTTGGAGTGTTACGAATTAGCTTCCAAAGAGAAGAAGATCGCATGCAGGCAAAGCTAGCACTAGGAATAGAAGAATACCAAACGTATGAAACAATTTAAAAAAGAAGGTGAGAACGTGAAAGAAACAACAATACAACCTGTAACTAATGGATTGAATGGCACAGTTAAAATCCCTGGTGATAAATCAATTTCGCATCGCGCTGTCATGTTTGGCGCAATCGCAGAGGGAAAAACAACAATTCAAGGATTTTTACCTGGTGCGGATTGTTTAAGTACCATTTCTTGTTTTAAAGAAATGGGAGTAGAGATTACGCAAAATGGAGACGAAGTTACGGTAGTTGGAAAAGGATTAGAAGGTTTACAAGAACCGAAACAAGTTTTAGATGTAGGTAATTCTGGTACAACGATACGATTAATGTCAGGTATATTGGCAAACACACCATTCTTTTCTTGTGTACAAGGTGACGCTTCAATTGCGAAGAGACCGATGCAACGTGTAACAAATCCATTAAAACAAATGGGTGCAAACATTGATGGTAGAGAAGAAGGAACGTTTACGCCGCTTACAATACGTGGTGGAGATTTAAAAGCGATCGAATATACTTCACCTGTCGCAAGTGCACAAGTAAAGTCAGCTATTTTACTTGCAGGTCTTCGTGCAGAAGGTGTAACAGCTGTTACAGAACCGCATATTTCTCGTGATCATACAGAAAGAATGCTTGAGGCGTTTGGCGTTACAGTAACTCGTGAAGGAAAAACTGTAAAACTAGCTGGTGGACAAAAGCTAAAAGGAACAGATGTTCAAGTTCCAGGTGACGTATCATCAGCCGCATTTTTCTTAGTAGCAGGAGCGATTATTTCAAATAGTAAACTACTATTACAAAATGTAGGAATGAATCCGACTCGAACAGGTATTATAGATGTTTTAGAGCAAATGGGCGCTACATTTACTATAGAACCAATTAATGAAGATGCATCAGAACCAGCTGCAAACATTACAATTGAAACATCTTCGCTAAAAGGAATTGAAATTGGCGGAGACATTATTCCAAGATTGATCGACGAAATACCAATTATCGCTTTAGCAGCAACACAAGCAGAAGGAATTACAGTCATTAAAGATGCACACGAGTTAAAAGTGAAAGAAACGAATCGTATCGATACAGTCGTTGCTGAATTAACGAAACTCGGAGCCCGCATTGAAGCAACTGATGATGGAATGATTATTTACGGAAAATCAACTTTAAAAGGCGATACAGTACATAGTCACGGAGATCACCGCATTGGAATGATGCTTGCGATTGCCGGCTGTATAGCTGAAGGGAAAACAACGATTGAAGATGCAGAAGCAGTAGGTGTATCATACCCTACATTTTTTGAAGAGCTACAAACGTTAGCTAAATAATATGATGAGAAGCAGATACATAATGTATCTGCTTTTTTATATAAGATAGATGTTGATATTTGTCGGTAAATCGATATTCTATGTCGAAGCGTCGATATAATTCAAGTTGTGCTCGATATATTCCAGTTTCCGTCGATATAATTGGAGTTGTGTTTCGATATATTTCATTTTCCGTTCATATAATTTCATTCACCGAACTGTAATATTGAGAATTATGGTACAATTCAAACAAGGAATGGAGGAGAAATATATGAACGTTATACAATTAAAAGAAGATAAGTTTAGAGAAGCAATACGTTTATCAGAATATGCTTTTCAATATAAAGCAAATGAAGAATGGGTAGAGCAGAAAATTACACGAATGAAGGAAAGTCATCAAATATACGGCATTATGGAGGGGGAAGAATTAGCAGCAAAACTCCACCTTATTCCGTTTCATATTTACATAGGACAAGAAAAATTTAAAATGGGTGGCGTTGCAGGGGTAGCAACATATCCTGAGTATAGAAGAAGCGGGTATGTGAAAGAATTGCTTCAACACTCACTTCAAACGATGAAAAAAGATGGTTATACAGTATCGATGTTACATCCATTTGCAGTGTCATTTTACCGTAAATATGGCTGGGAACTTTGTGCGAATCGCCTTGCATGTCATATGGAGAAGAGCGATTTAGTAATGAAAAAACAAGTGAAAGGTACTGTGAAACGTTTCAATAAAGAAAATCACTCAGAAGAAGTAGAGAAGATCTATGAAACATTTGCTGAACGCTTTTCAGGTATGCTAGTTCGCAGTGAAAAATGGTGGTTACAAGCGGTTTACCATGACTTAACATTAGCGATTTACTATGATGAAAATAAAACTGCAGCTGGTTACATGTTATATAAAATAGAAAATTATAAAATGACAGTAGAAGAATTTGTTCCACTGCATAATGAAGCGAGAAATGGCCTTTGGAACTTCATCTGCCAACATGATTCTATGATTAAAGAACTAGAAATGATACTAAGTGAAAAAGAACCGTTGTTATATACATTGCAAGAGCCACGAGTGAAGGCAGAAGTGAAACCATATTTTATGGGTAGAATTGTAGATGTGCAGCCGTTCTTAAATCAATATGAGTTGAACTGGAACAATGTACAGCAAGAAGTGATTTTACATATTACTGATTCATTTGCTCCGTGGAATAACGTAACAGTGAGGCTTGCAAATCATGAAATAACAATTATAAAAGAAGAGACATTAAATAAAGGAATTAGACTAGATATCAATGCGTTATCGACAATAATGTTTGGCTACAAACGTCCGTTAGAACTATATGAATTAGAATTAATTAGCGGAAATGAAGAGGAAATACGAGCATTTGAGAATGTAGTACCGGTGCGTGAAGCATTTATTTATGATTTCTTTTAATTCATACTATATGCTATATATGATCAAGAAAAAGTACTATAATGAAAATATTTTTATTATGGTACTTTTCTATTAATAGTGTGAAACCATTGTTTTAAGAGAGGTAAGAGAGTAATACAAACATGCAAAAATATATATAACGGAATTTATATTCTATTTTACAAATTAGCATGGAGTATAAATGCTAGAAAGAGTTCAAAACCTCAAAAATGTTTAGTGAAGTTTTAGGAGGGAAAGTAGAATGATTAGGCAAGCAGTAGGTGCAATCGTATTCCAACATAATGAATTGTTATTAATACATAAGGTGAAAATTAGTGATATAAAAGGAGAATATACTTTGTCAAAAGGGGAATGGGATTTTCCTAAAGGCGGTGTAAAACATACAGATAATGACTTAGAAAGTGCTATGTTGAGAGAGTTGGAAGAAGAAACAGGCTCTAAAAAATTTAAAGTTATTAGCCAATTTGAAGATAAGATTTGCTTTGAGTTTCCTGAAGAACTCAAAGTGAAAATTGGATATGAAAAGCAAGAAACTACTATGTTTTATGTAGAATATATAGGTGATAGAACAGATTTAGATCCAAAAGATAATGAAATAAGCCAGGTTCAATTCTTTAAAATACAAGATGTATTGAGAGTTTTAAGTCATGATGATACAAAGAATTTTTTTGAAGGGATAATTCAAAAAATGTATTGATAACCTAGTTGAGTGTATTATTTGATAAATGCGACATGGGCTTAGTCACACACTTGACTTTTAATCCATGTAATTTATAATAAAAAACGGAATGAATTTTCATTCCTGAAAATTGAGGTGGGAAAAATGGCTAAAAACAAACAAGACGATATTTTTAATGCTGCTATGCAACTTTTTGCAGAGCGAGGGTACGATGGTACAACAATTCCGATGATTGCCGAAAAAGCAAATGTAGGTGCAGGTACTATTTATCGTTATTTTGAAAATAAAGAGTCGCTCGTTAATTCTTTATTTTCAAAATGCGTTTTACAATTATCTGAGTTAATAAAAACTGATTTTCCTGTTGATGCAAATATTCGCGAACAGTTTAGCCACATATATAGCCGTTTATTTGAATTTGCGAGACATAACGTGAATGCATTTCTTTTTACAAGTTCTCATTGTGATAGTTATTTTCTTGACGAGCATAGCAAGGAAACATTTGATGACTTTATGGGTTTCTTCATGAATATGATTGAAGAAGGAATCGAAAAAGGTTTTCTTCGTCCGTTACCGCCAGTTGCTTTAATTATTCTTGTATATGAACCGGTTGAAAAACTGATTAAAGTAATGGAAGCAGGGGATTTAGAATACACAAAAGAATTGGTAAAAGAACTTGAAGAAAGCTCTTGGAATGCTATTAGAATCATTTGATTCTATAGCTTTAAAAGAATAGGAATGAATATTCATTCCTAAATAGATATGAAAATGCGAACAGGAGCTGATATATCTGTACAACTAAGGGAATGAATATTCATTCCGATAGAATGAGTTTTAATAGAATTCGAAAAAATGATTGATAGAATAATAGGAATGAACGTTCATTCCGAAAAGGCATATTTTAAAAATAGGAATGAATATTCATTCCGTGTAAAATGTAAAATTTTATTAGTGGGAGAGGATCGATATGAATCAGCTGAGAAATTGGAGAAGTTTATCTTTTCTATTATGGACAGTTATTACTATCACAATGATAGTAACAATGCCTAATATGGATAAATTAGTGAAAGAAAAAGGGCAAATTACTATTCCAAAAACAGAACAAAGCAGTATAGCTGACAAGATGATAAAAAAAATGGATAAAGACGGAGTTGAAAAGTATGAAATTATAGCTGTCTTTAATAGTGGAAGTAAGAAGGCTTTAACAAATGAGCAAAAAGAGGAAATAACGAAAACTATCACTGCTTTACAAAATGAAAAAGAGCAATTAGGAATTAAGGATATTGTCACACACTTAGATAATAAAGACTTGGAGAAACAATTAGTTTCTAAAGATAATACGACTATTTTAACGCAAATATCGGTAGATAAAAAACATGGTGAAATATCAAAAGTTACAAGCGGGCTTCAAAATGAAATTAAACCAGAAGGTGTAAAAACGTATTTAACAGGAAGTGATTTAATAGCGGATGACTTTCTTAAATCCACACAAGAGGGAGTGAAAAAAACAGAAGTTATCTCAATCATTTTCATTCTTGTTGTTTTAATTATTGTTTTTCGTTCGCCAATAGTTCCAATTATTTCTCTTCTTACAGTTGGGGTATCTTATTTAGTTTCAATGGGGGTAATTGCCCATCTTGTAGATCAATTTAATTTTCCGTTTTCAAACTTTACGCAAGTCTTTTTAGTAGTCGTCCTGTTTGGAGTTGGAACAGATTATAACATTTTATTATATACGAGATTTAAAGAAGAATTAAGTAAACAAGAAAATGCATATTTAGCTACGAAAGAGACATTTAAATCGGCAGGTAAAACCGTTTTATATAGTGGAGTAGCAGTGCTAATTGGGTTTGCATCACTTGTTTTAGCAAGTTTTAAATTATATCAATCTACTTCAGCGGTAGCAATAGGCATCGCAATATTACTATTGGTATTAACCACTTTAAATCCTTTTTTCATGGTGTTATTAGGGAAAGGAATGTTTTATCCAGTTAAAACATTTAAGGGTCATGAGGATAGTCGTTTATGGGGATTCTTCGCGAAAAACTCAGTAGCAAGACCATTTGTTGCTTTAATCATTGTATTTGTGATATCGATTCCTTTCGTATTAAAATATTCTAACACGCTTAATTACAATGATTTATTTGAAGTGGATAATAAGTATGAATCAAAAATGGGGATTAATGTAATAGAAGAGCATTTCCCGCCTGGTTTCTCTTCACCGGGTACGTTAGTTATTCAATCTGACAAAAAGCTAGATGAAGCGACTTCTCTACAAACTTTAGATGAACTAACTGAAAAAATTTCGAAAGTTAAAGGGGTTTCAGAAGTATATTCACCGACGCGTCCAACTGGAGATAAGATTAAAGAATTATATATAAATAAACAAGCCGGAGAACTGAATACAGGCTTAGGAGATGCAAATGGTGGCATAAAAGAAATTAATGACGGATTAACAGATGCTAAAGACAAAATGGGTAGTAATGACTCAAATAGTCTCGCAAATGTTCAAAAGTTAATTGATGGAACAAATGAAGCGAAAAATGGTGTATCAGCATTAGGAACAGCTTTAAATCAATTATCGAATGGAATAAACAATGGGGCACATGGGGCGAAGCAAATAGAGGATGGGCTAGCATCATTAAACGGAAATATCAATGTCCTTTCAAATGCAACTTCGCAGCTTCATGCTGGTTATGCTCAGTTAGAAAAAGGTTTAAGTTCTTACGATCAATATTTCGGAAGTATTTCTCAAGCGATTGATGGTGCGAAAAAAGGATATGAACAAATTGAAACGTTAATGAACAATTTCATTCAAACAAAACCAGAAATAGCAAAGGATCCTAATATACAGCAAACATTAGGAATTGCAAAAGAAGCTCAGAAGCAATTGAGTGTTCTTTCAAATGAATTAAATCAATTAGCGACGCAGCACAAAGCAGCGATGAGTTCATTTAAAGAAGCAAATCAATCATTATTGAAAGTAGATAATGGTTTAAAGGAAATGAACAATGGAGTAACGCAACTACAAAAAGGAGCTGCTGAACTGAAAAATGGCTTGAACGAAGGAGCTACAGGTTCAAAACAAGTTGCGAACAAATCAGCTGAGTTACAATCTGGATTAACGAAAATAAACGATGGGCAAGGGCAACTATTAACTGGACTTAAAGATTTGCAAGAAAAGATGGGACAATTGCAATCAGGTTTATCTAAAAGTACAGAGGGTTTAGGAAAAGTAAGTAACGGTCTAGGGGACGCTCAAAAATATTTAGGCGAGCTAAATGAGTCGAAAAGCTCTGAGAAATTTTATATTCCGAAAGAAGTTTTAGAGGGTGAAGATTTCCAGAAAGTATTAAATACGTTTACGTCACATGATAGAAAAATTGCTAAAATGACTATCATTTTAGATGTAAATCCGTATTCAAAAGAGGCAATGCCAATTATTCAAGAAATAAATAAAACAATAGATGGTACTTTAAATGGAACAGAACTAAAAAGTGCGAAAAAAGCAATCGGCGGGACAACAGCTAGAAACGTTGATTTAAAAGAAGTAACCGGGCAAGATTTCTTACGTACAGCTACGATTATGTTAATTGGTATTACGCTGGTTTTAATCGTGATTACACGTTCATTTTTAAACTCAATCTTTATCATTGGATCATTAATTTTAGCGTACTTTGCATCGCTTGGTATTAGTGAACAAATTAGTGCACATTTATTAAATGTAGAGTCATTAAGCTGGAATGTTCCATTCTTTAGCTTCATTATGATTGTTGCTTTAGGAGTGGATTATAGTATTTTCTTAATGATGCGTTATAACGAGCTAGAAGGGGATTCAGTAACGAAGATTGTAAATGCATCTCGTCACATAGGAGGAGTTGTATTATCAGCGGCACTTATTTTAGGAGGGACATTTGCAGCATTAATTCCTTCAGGTGTATTAACGCTTATACAAGTGGCATTAGTTGTTGGCATTGCCCTTATACTATTAGCTTTAATAGTGATGCCGATATTGTTACCTGCTTTAATAGGGTTAACGAGTAAAATACAAAGTTATAAAAAAGAAAATAATTGATACGAAGTAATAAAAAACTGTAGAGAGGTTTTTCTCTACAGTTTTTTTATGCAATTATGGGCTTGATTTCACACCATAAAAGTAATCAACCGTTGCTATTCATCCAGCTTCTACTATATAATAGCTATAGTCTACAATAATTGAGTCGTAATATGCGATTTTTTAAGACAATCGGTGAGAAAACGCTGAAATAAGCGGTATTAGTAGGAGGACACAAATGATTACAGTAAGTAACGTTAGTTTGCGTTTCGCGGATCGCAAATTGTTTGAAGATGTTAACATAAAATTTACGCCAGGTAATTGCTACGGTTTAATTGGAGCAAACGGTGCTGGTAAATCAACATTTCTAAAGATTTTATCTGGAGAAATCGAACAATCAACAGGTGACATACATATTACGCCAGGTGAGCGTCTAGCAGTATTAAAACAGAACCACTTCGAATATGAAGAGTTCCCAGTATTAGAAACAGTAATTATGGGTCACACACAACTTTATAAAGTAATGCAAGAGAAAAATGCTATTTACATGAAAGAAGACTTTAGTGATGAAGATGGTATGCGTGCTGCTGAACTTGAAGGTGAGTTCGCTGAGCTTAACGGTTGGGAAGCTGAGTCAGAAGCTGCAATCTTACTAAAAGGACTTGGTATTGGTGAAGATCTTCATGATAAGAAATTGTCAGAATTAACTGGGGCAGAGAAAGTAAAAGTATTACTTGCTCAAGCTTTATTCGGTAAACCTGACATTCTATTACTAGATGAGCCTACCAACCATTTGGACTTAAAAGCGATTCAATGGTTAGAGAACTTCTTAATGAACTTTGAAAATACAGTAATCGTTGTATCCCATGACCGTCACTTCTTAAATAAAGTTTGTACGCACATGGCTGATCTTGATTTCGGTAAAATTCAACTTTATGTTGGTAACTATGACTTCTGGTACGAGTCAAGCCAATTAGCTTTAAAATTAACACAAGATGCTAATAAGAAAAAAGAAGAGAAAGTAAAAGAGTTACAAAACTTCATTGCACGCTTTAGCTCAAACGCATCTAAAGCGAAACAAGCAACTTCTCGTAAAAAATTATTAGATAAAATTACATTAGATGATATTAGACCATCATCACGTCGTTATCCATTCGTTGGTTTCACACCTGAGCGTGAAATAGGAAATGACTTATTAACTGTTGAAGGTCTTTCTAAAACAATTGATGGTGAAAAAGTGTTAGATAATGTGTACTTCACTTTAAATAAAGGTGATAAAGTTGCATTTATCGGTCGTAACGATATTGCGATGACAACATTATTTAAAATCCTTATGGGTGAAATGGAGCCAGATAGCGGTTCATTCAAATGGGGTGTTACAACATCTCAATCGTATTTCCCAAGAGATAACTCTAAATACTTTGAGAACAGTGACTTCAACTTAGTTGATTGGTTACGCCAATTCTCTCCACAAGATGAGTCAGAAAGCTTCTTACGTGGTTTCTTAGGCCGTATGTTATTCTCAGGTGAAGAAGTTAAGAAGAACGTTTCTGTATTATCTGGAGGCGAAAAAGTTCGTTGTATGCTATCTAAAATGATGTTAAGTGGTGCGAACGTAATCACACTTGACGATCCAACGAACCATTTAGACCTTGAGTCTATCACTGCATTAAACAACGGTTTAATCGCATTCAAAGGTACAATGTTATTCACATCTCATGACCATCAGTTCGTACAAACAATTGCAAACCGCATTATCGAAGTAACACCAAACGGTGTAATCGATAAAGAGGCAACTTACGATGAGTTCTTAGAAAATGATGAACTTCAAAAACAAGTAGATGCAATGTACAAAGGTCAATAATAAACGATGAAAAGGAGCTGTCTCACAAGTCGAGTTTTCGACTGTGTGCCAGCTCTTTTTTGTCATTTACTGAAAGGGAAATTTAAATTTTATTTTCAAATAAAGCGAATAATTATTCAACGATAATATTAATGATAGCAAGAAATTTTTGAAGTAGGGATAAACCTTGAAATGATAATAAACTGTTTTTTTATAGTGAATTTTAGTATATTGCATTAATGTTCCAAAATTGGAGATAGATATGTTTGCGGATTAATGAATAAAGGTTTATAGTGGGTAATGTTCTAATTAGCGGATGAATTTAGGGGAGAACTTAATGTAAGAAAACAGGAAATGTTACAAAATTATTTTGTTAAATAGAAACCAAGGTCAAAATGTTTAAAAAGAAATAGTTGAATAAATAATAGCTTCAAATTATAATTACTAATATTCTTCATATAGTTAAACAAATAAAATCTATTTGAAGAAGAAAAATTGAATAGAGAGACAGACTTATACAAAATAAGCCTTGGATGATCAAAAGAGGTGGAGAGATGCAACAATTTTTATTAAAGAGTAAACGAGTATTAAGTAATCATTTTGGATTTTTCGTATTTGCCGTTATTTTACTTTGGTTAAAAACATATGCAGCATATGTGACAGAATTTAATTTAGGTATATCAAACACAATCCAAAAGTTCTTACTGTTTTTCAACCCGTTAAGCTCAGCAGTTCTATTTTTAGGCCTTGCATTATTCGCAAAGGGGAAACGAGCTTACATTTGGTTAATTGTTATTAATTTGCTAATGTCTATACTTTTATACGCAAACGTAGTATATTATCGCTTTTTCAGCGACTTTATTACGTTCCCGACATTAACACAATCGAATAACTTTGGAGATTTAGGTGGTAGTATTTTTGCATTGCTACACTTATATGATCCACTATATTTCTTAGATACGATCATTCTAATTGTTTTAGTCGCAACGAAATTTGTAAATCCTAAACCAATCCGTGTTGCGAAGCATAAATTATCTCTAGTATTTTTAGTAGGTATTTTATTCTTTAGTATTAACTTAGGACTTGCAGAATCTGACCGTCCTGAATTATTAACTAGGACATTTGACCGCAATTATATCGTGAAATATTTAGGCGCGTACAACTTTACGATTTATGATGGTATTCAAAGTGCGAAAGCATCAACAGAACGTGCATTAGCAGATGGAGATAGTATGACAGAAGTAAGAAACTATCTTGCATCAAGTTATGCAAGTCCAAATCCTGAGTATTTTGGTAAAGGAAAAGGAATGAACGTAATTTATATTCATCTAGAGTCATTCCAAAACTTTTTACTAAACTACAAACTAAATGGCCAAGAAGTTACACCGTTCTTAAACTCATTTACAAAAGATGCGAATACGTTATACTTTGATAACTTCTTCCATCAAACAGGACAAGGTAAAACATCTGATGCGGAGTTCATGTTAGAGAATTCAATGTTTGGATTACCACAAGGATCTGTTTTTACAAACAAAGCTCATAACACGTATCAATCAGCACCAGCTATTTTAGGTCAACAAGGATACACATCAGCAGTGTTCCATGGTAACTACAAAACGTTCTGGAACCGTGATGATATTTATAAATCATTTGGTTTTAATAAATTCTTTGATGCGTCATACTATGATATGAATGAAAAAGATGTAGTAAACTATGGCTTAAAAGATAAACCGTTCTTTAATGAATCAATTCCGTTATTACAAACGTTAAAACAACCGTTCTATACGAAGTTCATTACGTTATCGAACCATTTCCCTTATCCTATTGATAAGGCGGAAGCAACGATTGAACCAGCGAAAACAGGTGACTCTTCTGTAGATACGTATTTCCAAACAGCACGCTATTTAGATGAGTCTGTAAAAGGCTTCATGGATTACTTGAAACAATCTGGTTTATACGATAATTCAATTATCGTTATGTACGGTGACCATTACGGTATTTCAGATAATCATGGCGCAGCAATGTCTCAAATAATGGGTAAAGAAATGAACTCATTTGAAAATGCGCAGTTACAACGTGTGCCTTTAATCATTCGCGTACCAGGAATGAAAGGTGGCGTACAACATCAATACGGCGGAGAAATTGACGTTCTTCCAACGTTATTACACTTACTAGGTACAGATACAAAGAATTATGTCCAATTCGGATCAGATTTATTATCGCCGGATCATAAACAAGTTGTTGCATTCCGTAACGGTAACTATGTAAGCCCAACAGTTACTGCGCTGAATGGCAAATACTATGATACAGCGACTGGAAATCCTGTAGAATTTACAGACGAAATAAAACAAAATGAACAAATGGTTCAAAAATCACTAAAATACTCTGACCAAGTTGTTAACGGCGACTTATTACGATTCTACACACCAGAAGGCTTCACTCCAGTAGATCGTTCTAAGTACAACTATAACCATCGTGATAAAAATAAAACGAAGGTGAAGACGACTGAAGACGGGGAAACAAAATAAATAATAAAAAATCCTACTTGTATGGAATACTATCTATACGAGTAGGATTTTTTGTATTAAGAGTTACTTTCGTATTTTTGAATTGTTGCTTTTTTAGGCATAAAACATGCAATAATCAAAGCTAAAAAAGATAAGACTAACATAAATACGTAGGCATCACTTGAGCTGAAGATAGAAGATAACTTTGTTACTTGCATAGCTGATATGCTTCCATTCTCACTAGATAACTGTGAAATATGTGAAGTCGATTGAATTGTATATACAGTGATGATGACTGCTGTTCCAATAGCACCTGCTAATTGGCGAATCGTATTATTTACTGCTGAACCATGTGAACCAAGTTCTCTTGGTAAAGCGTTTAAGCCTGCTGTGTTTAAAGGCATCGAAATGAAACTTAATCCAATTCGTAGAATAATGGTACGAACCATTAGATACATATAAGTTGTGGATTCGGTCAAATCCATTACACCCCACATCGAAATAATGATACATATTAAACCTGTAATAAAGAGTGGTTTTGCCCCGTATTTATCAAACATTTTCCCTGTGATAGGTGATAAGAAGGCATTAATTACAGCTCCAGGTAATAGAAGTAAACCTGATTCAAATGCAGTAAAACCTCGTCCGTTTTGCAAGTAAATCGGTAAAAGAATTAAATCAGCATACATAATCATCGTAATGAGTACGTTAATGACGGATGTAAGAGTGAAAACTTTATACTTAAATACTGATAAATTCAATAATGGATCGTTTGACTTTATTTGACGTAAACAGAATAAAGCTGTAACGATTATACCTATGATAATTGTTGTAATAACGACTGTGTGATCCCATCCTTTGCTTCCTGCACTACTAAATCCGAATATAACACAACCAAAGCCAATCGTTGATAAAATGACACTTACGATATCTAATTTTGCTTTTGTTGTATCAGCAACATTCATCAAGTATTTAAGTGCGAGAATAATAACAATGAATACAAATGGAGCTAATCCAATAAATAGCCATCTCCATGATACATATTCAATGATAAAGCCAGATAATGTTGGAGCGATGGCTGGCGCAAAAATTATGGCAAATCCGATGGTCCCCATAATACTTCCACGCTTTTCACTAGGGTATAAATATAAAATAACAGTCATCATTAGTGGCATAATAATTCCTGCCCCAACTGCTTGAATTATTCTTCCTATTAACAGAATGCCAAAATTCATGGCGCATGCACAGAGAACAGTCCCAATAAACAAAGAGAGCATCGAGCTAATAAATAGCTGCCTTGTTGTAAATCGTTTCATTAAAAATGCAGTAATTGGTACCAGAACACCATTTATGAGCATAAAACCTGTCGATAGCCATTGAACTGTTGCAGCCGTAACATCAAATACTTCCATTAAATTACTCATCGCCACATTTAATAGCGTCTGATTTAATGTTGATAGAAAACAACCGGTAATGAGGACAACTAATATAATTTTTTTATTTCTTTCTGATATTTCCTTTTGCATTGGTAAACTCCTTCATTGTTTTCTTGATTTATCGACATCATGTCGATAAAATTAATGGTAACAAAATATATTTTCTTTGACCATGAACAGTTTTTTTTAAAATGTTCACTACTCGACATAGAAGGTATGCACTGTCGAGTAAGTAAAGAGAAAATCTATAAAGGAGTTTCAAAATGTCTACATCTAAAAAAGAAGATCCTCGTACAGTTCGTTCAAGAGAAATGTTTAAAAATGCTGTTTTTTCTCTTTTATGTGAGAATCCTAGTATTTCAAGCTTAACGGTTCAGAAAGTAGCAACAACGGCAGGATTAAACCGAACAACCTTTTACTTACATTATCAAGATATTCAAGATTTACTAGACCAAATCACTAACGAGATTTTAAATGAGCTTTCTAATAAAATTATTGATTTAATACATGCAAAAGATTTATCAGAAAAACAAAAGCTAACACAATTGCTTGATTATTTATATATCCACCGAAATTATTTATTTATATTATTTAAAATGAATCAATTTGAGGAGCAATTATTTTTATTTTTAAAGCAATTAATAGAAACGAGAAGAGAGAATACGAAAAAGGATTTACCAGAAGATTATGTTGCAGTTGATATTAAAACAGCTTCTTTGGTAGGTATTATCATGTGGTGGATAAGGAATGGACTTCACTTTAGTTCAGATTATATTGCAAATCAAATTTATTTCATGTACAAAGGGTAATGATTTTAAGGATCGGAATTAATAAAACTTTATAAAACAAAAGATTCAGAGAAAGAAGGGAGCTATGCATGAATTTTAAAAATGAAAAAGTATCATTACATTTAGAGGTTGTGAAATACCAATTTAAAGATGCAAAAGACGAGTGTGATAGAAATTGGTTAATAGTAAAAGCGAAACTGTCAGAAGAAAATAAAGTTTTTGAAACGATGGATCCTTTTTTACAAACTACCGACTTACAGTACATGATAAACTGGTTTCAATCATTACCAAACCCTACATATAACGAACTAGATTTCATAGAACCAAATGTAGCGTTTGAATTTATTGGAGAAAAAGAAGGGGAGTTTCATATTGTTATTCGTTTATCACAGGAACTTAATCCTTCATGGTGTAAGGAAGAGGAGTACGAATTTTCTATCGGTATAACTCAAGGTGATAGAAAGAATATTATTCGTTTTATTGAAGAGCAACAAAGGGAATTCCCAAAACGATAAAAAAAGACTTGATAACCTACAAGAGGGAATCAAGTCTTTTTATTACATACGATTATCATGCCAGAAGTTTAATGGGAAATGTTCGTTCTCATTATAGCTTTCTAATTCATATCCTTTTTCTTTCAGTCCTTTAATAATTCCAGGTACTGCTTTAACTGATTGTGGATGAATATCATGCATAAGGATAACTTCTGTTGGATTTGTAGCATGAGCTAGAATGTTTTCTACGATTTTAGCAGATGCAGCGTCTGCTGGCATTTTGTTGTATTTCCAGTCTAATGAATCAATTGTCCAGTCCCAAACTTTTAAACCATTTTCGACAACTTTGTTGCGAAGGGCTTCATTTAATCCAGGCATTGAGCCGTAAGCAGGACGTGTTAATACTGGTGATTTTCCTAGAACACCAGCGATTAAGCCTTGATCTTCTTTCATTTCATCAACGTAATGACCTTCTGTGTAAAGCTTCTTGTAGTTATGAGTCATACTGTGCATCCCAACATAGTGGCCTTCAGCATCTTCGCGTTTTACAAGGTCAGGGAAGGCTTTAACGTTTGAACCAATTAGGAAGAATGTTGCTTTTGCATTTTCACTCTTTAACATATCTAAAAGCTCAGCTGTGTATTTTCCAGGACCATCATCAAATGTTAAGTAAGCAACTTTTCTAACTTGCCCGTTATAGTGCTTTGGAGCTTCTTTTGGTGCTAGGGATGTTTGGATTTCACTTACAAGTTGAACAGATTTAGCTTCATCCTCTGTACTTGCTAGAGCGGTATGTGTTGATCCGTAAGCAGCCTCGTATGTAAACAATACCCCGATGCATATAAACAGAGCCCTTTTTACTAAAGTTGTCATCCGAATTCCATTGCGCATAATTTTCCTTCTCTCTATAAAAGTTCTACTCTACTATATTAGCAATTTTAGAGGGGGAAATGCAAAAAAACTTTTTTACAAGCGTAAAAAAGTTTGTACAAAAATATGCAAGATTTCAGCGTTTTTGCAGGTTTAATAAAATGAAACAAGAATTGAATGTATGGAACTACATTTATTACGGTTTATACATGTTTTTAGTTTTGGAAAGGGAGGATAAGTATGAAAAAATTAGCTTGTTTACACGCCCATCATTCAAATATTGAATACATTGACCGAGCGTTTCAATCTTTTGAAATAGAAATACTCCATTTTGTAGATCCCATCTTATCACACATATTAAAAAAAGATTGTGATTTTGAAAGAGAACAAGCACGAAATAAATTGTATGATTTATTAAAGTATATAGCCGAAAGTGATGCGGATACACTTTTAATAACTTGTACAGATTATATTACGCTATTAGATGAGAATTTCAAAATAGACATACCTATACTGAAAATTGATGAGCCATTCTTTGAAATGCTTTGTCATGTTGAAGAGCCACAAACAATAGTTTTTACGAATGCCAGTACTGTTTTAGGAACGATGGCACGTTTAAAACAATACGCTCAGCGGAAAAATAAAAATATACATGTAAAAGTAGAAGTGATAGGGGGGATATTTGAGTTAATTATGCAAGGCCGTAAAGAAGAGCATGATACTAAATTAGAAAAGTATTTATATGAAATTATGAAAGGTAGAAACGAAATGCTTTCAGTTGCGCAATTATCGATGGTAGATGCTGCTACAAGGATAGAAAATATATTAGGAAGGAACATAATAAATCCGTTGAATGCGTTAGTAGAGTATTATATAGAGAGTGTGAAAAATAAATAAGAAAATGTAGTTTGTTTTAGAATGCATAATTGAAAATTTCACATGCCGTATTCGAAAAATAAATATAGGAAAACCAAAAAATAATGTAGAATATATCGTACATACATATGTGAAGTCAACAAAATATATAAAAGAGGTGGACATATGTTACTTGAAGAAGTAATGCAGCAACTAGAGGAATATGGAACAGAACAAAATCGTAAAACGTTTAAAAATCATGGGGCGAAAGAGCCGTTATTCGGAGTTAGTTTTGCGAATTTGAAATTGTTAAAAAAGAAGATAAAAAAAGATCATGATTTAGCAATCTCATTATGGGAAACAAAAAATATGGATGCAATGACTTTAGCAACGATGATTTTAGATCCAAAGAAACTAACGTCAGAACAACTAAATATATGGGTACAGGAAGTTGATTATTATTGTTTAATGGACGTTCTTATGACGGCTATATGTACGTCACCAATCGCTATAGATAGAATGGAAGAATGGGCGAAATCTGACGATGAATGGACTGGAAGAGCAGGTTGGTCTTTATTAGCGAATATTGCTATGAAAAATAAAACATTAGATGATGAATACTTCTTACCGTATTTAGAAGAGATTAAAGTTCATATACATAATGAGAAAAATCGAAAAAGAGAAGCGATGAATAGAGCTTTAATTGCGATAGGGGTTCGGAATGAAAGTTTGGAACAAAAAGCAATTGAAATTGCACGTGAGATTGGAAAAGTAGAAGTTGATCACGGTGCAACGTCATGCAAAACACCAGATGCAGAAGCCTATATTAAAAAGACACGAGAAAGAGCTGAAAAAAAGAAAATAAAATAAGAGAAGGGGAAAGGCTATGAAACCAATTGAAGCGGCACAAAGCATAATTACATCACAATTTCCGAATTGTGATGTTGCTTTACTAGGGGGAAGTGTTGCTAGAGGAGAGGCTACGAAAACATCTGACCTTGATATTGTAATATTTGATCAAAATTTATCATCTTGTTATAGAGAATCTTTCTATAGTAATGGCTGGCCTGTTGAAGTATTTGTACATAATTTTGAAACGTACACAACCTTTTTCAAAAGTGATTGTGAACGCGGGAGACCTTCATTACCTCAATTAGTTTCAGAAGCGTTTGTTTTAAAAGGAAAAGAAAAAATTGTAGCAGAGCTAAAAAGAGAAGCAAATGAACTATTAAATAAAGGTCCTGAAAAATGGACCGAAGAAACGATGAAGCAGAAGCGCTATTTTATTACGGATGCTTTGGATGACTTTATTGGTGCAACAAAGAGAGAAGAAGAGTTGTTCATCGCAAATTTATTAGCTGATTTAGTACATGAATATGTTTTGAGGGTAAATGGCCAATGGCTTGGAAATTCAAAATGGTTCATTAGAGTATTGAAAAGGTACGACGAAGTATATGCAGAGAAATTTGTTGCGGTTTTTGATCACTTTTATAAAACAGGGGACAAAAAGGAATTAATCGCTTTTATAGAAAAAACGTTAGAAGAGTATGGGGGAAGAATGTTCGAAGGATTTTCTATAGGGAAATGAGAAGGGGTAGCAAAATGAATTTACCAATTGTTCAATTAAGAGAACTATCACTAGATGATGTAGAAGATCGGTACAAGTGGTCATTAGATACAGAAGTAACAAAGCACTTAGTTGTACCAGATCAATATCCACCGTTCACTCGTGAAGATACGAGAAGGTGGATCGAGACGTGTATAAGTCGAAAGAATGGATATGAACAACGAGCTATTCTAACTGATAAGGGTATACACATTGGCTGGGTAGACCTTAAAAACTTTGATAAAACGAATAAAAATGCTGAACTAGGGATTGCAATTGGAAATAAAGAACATTGGGGTAAAGGATATGGAATGGCAGCTCTATACAGTATGTTACAAATTGGCTTTTCTGAATTCGAATTAGAAAAAGTTTGGCTACGAGTAGACGAAAATAATTTACAAGCTAGAAAGAGTTATGAAAAAGCTGGATTTGTTTGTGAAGGAATAATGAGAAATGATCGATTACGTCATGGTAAATTCATTCATCGCTATCGTTATAGTATGTTAAAAGAAGAATATCAGTCTTTATTTAATAGTCTATAAAAATATTATGTAAACTAAAGGGGGTAGGGAAAATGATTCGATTACTTACTAAAGAAGATGCAGAACAATATTGGGATTTACGTTTACAAGCATTACAAATAAATCCAGAGGCGTTTATAACAACTTATGAAGAGGCAATCCGCCAGGAAAATCCTCTTGACCGAGTTGCAAGTAATTTAACATCTGCTACTAGTTGTACATTCGGTGCTTTTAATAAAGAAAATCAATTAATTGGAGTTGTCACTTTACTTACTCAAGAGAGAGAAGCATATAAGCATAAAGGTCATATCGTTGGGATGTATGTAGATGTACAAAACAGACGGAATGGATTGGCACGCGAGTTAATTGCAAATGCAATTCAGAGAGCACGAGATATAAAACTAGAGCAATTAACTTTAGGAGTTGTATCCACAAATGAACCAGCAAAAAAACTGTATGGATTAATGGGCTTTAAAACGTATGCAATTGAAAAAAGGGCTATAAAGATAAATGGTGTGTATAGTGATGATGAAAATATGGTGTTGTTTCTTTAAAGACTGCATGTATAATAAAGTTTTTGAATATTAATTATATTTATTTTGTTATATAGTATAAGAAGAAACTATATAAGGGGTTTTATGATGAAAGCTATTGCAGTAGGGATATTGGCATCGTTTTTCTTTGCCTTTACCTTCGTTTTAAACCGGGCGATGGACTTAGAAGGTGGAAGTTGGATTTGGAGTGCATCATTACGGTATTACTTTATGGTTCCAATGCTATTACTTATTGTTATGTATAGAGGGAACTTAAAACAACTCTTTCAATATATGAAAAACAATCCGAAAGAATGGTTGTTATGGAGTATCGTTGGATTTGGTCTCTTTTATGCACCGCTTAGTTTCGCTGGTGCGTTTGGACCGGGGTGGCTCGTTGCTTCAACTTGGCAAATTACGATAGTTGCAGGGATATTGTTAACACCATTTTTCGCGGTAGATCCATTACATAAAAAACTTCCGATAAAGGAATTAGTAATGTCAGGCATTATTTTATTCGGTGTTTTTCTTATGCAAGTAGAACACGCTTCTTCTTTAGGAATTCGTGAAACCATTTTATGTGTAGTTCCTGTACTCATTGCAGCGTTTGCATATCCGCTTGGAAATAGAAAAATGATGCAAGTATGTAAAGGGGAATTAGATGTATTTCAGCGGGTTCTCGGTATGACATTAGCAAGTTTACCATTTTGGTTTTTACTATCTGGATATGAAGTATCTACAAACGGATTACCGTCAAGTAGCCAAGTTATCCAATGTTTTATCGTAGCAATTAGTTCAGGTTTAATTGCGACAGTATTGTTCTTCTTTGCGACTGATCTTGTAAAAGATGATCCGCAAAAATTAGCAACAGTTGAAGCGACACAGTCTGGTGAGGTTTTATTTGCATTAGTAGGAGAGCTCCTCTGGTTATCTGCTCCAATTCCATCTTCTTTATCTTGGATTGGAATGAGTCTCGTTATTGTTGGAATGATATTACATAGTTATGTAGCTGTAGTTGTGAAAAAAGAAGAAAAAATAACTGCGTAAAAAGATTAGCTCTTTCCTATAAAGAGCTAGTCTTTTTTCATGGAAAGGGATGACGATATGATGTTACAACGTGTTGAGCGTATAGAAAAAGATCCAATTAAGGAAGTATTAAAGCATGCGACCGGTCCAAGTGAAATAAGTTTAATTAAAGCAGTGTCATTGTATGAAAATAATCATGTAGTGTTATATAAATATGGGAATAAGGCTTGCATTGGTATAGCGTTAATTGATACAAATAGAGCGAGAATATGCCACATAGCTGTTGATGAAAAATATCGTCATCAAGGAATTGCACTTCAAATGATAAGAGAAATAATTAGGAAGTATGAGTTAACATATATAGAGGCAGAGACAGACGAAGAGGCAGTTGAATTTTATAAAAAGTGTAGGTTTAAGATTAAAAGTTTGGGAGAAAAACATCCAGGGGTGGAAAGATTTCATTGCCATTTCCAGAATGAACAGTTTAGAAGTATGTGAAATATGTATTTTTACATATTTAGTTTAGTTTGAAAAAAACGATATATACAGTATATAATAAAGATAACTGGAAAAATATAGATAAATAGAAATTAGGTGTAAAACACATGAGAATGGATAAAAGCAAATTTGTGAAAATTGCAGCTTCAATAGGAGTGTCATCTTTTCTATTAACAGGATGTGCTGATAATGATGAAGAGAGCACACAAAAAGAAAGTAGTGCTGTAAAAGTAGATGGTACGAAGCAAGAAAGCGAACAAGAAACATTAAATTGTGATGATAAAGCACCAACAACAGTAAATATAGAAAAAGAAGGATTATGTAGAGAGAATCATTCACCTGCTACATTTAATAATGAGGGGTCACACTTGCCAATACTTCCGTTCGTAGCTGGGTATTTATTAGCAAGTAAGACGTCGAATATGTATAATACGGCGAAACCAAATCTTATGAAGAAACCATATACAAATAATATTATCCCATACAGTGAAAAGGATGAGCGCAGAACTGGCGGTGGTGGCGGGTATTACGGTGGCACTAGTAGTAATAATGATTCTTCAAAGAAAGTGGATTTAAATAAGCAACAGCCGAATAATGCGAATAAAGTAACGCCAGATTCAAATACACCAAAGTCATCTACTACACAGACGCCGAAAGTGAATTCTGGTTCCAGTGGAATTGGAAACGCAAAAGCACCAGCTGGATCCTAATTTGAAAGGATAATGGAGAAATGTATACAGAAAAAGAACAGGAAGAGTATATGAAAATCTGGTTTTCTCTTGCAGAAGAGGCTGGTAGAAATGGATTTACATGGCCGAGTTTGTTAGAGAGTGAAGAATGGAATCAATATATGGCAACTGGTATGTATCGTATGCCAGTACGTACATATACTGCAATTTCTAAAGCGACAGAAGAAATTATGTATGTGTTATATAAAACGTATCAATACATTACAAATACCCCTGAGCAATTTCAAAAACTTAGTTTTCCACCAGAGACGTGGGAAATTGCAAGAATGAAACATACTGGTTTATTTTCATATTTTACAAGGCTTGATTTCATCGTAAATCATGATGATATTAAATTAATTGAAGTAAATTGCGATACTCCGACCGGTTATTTAGAACCATCTGTCGCGAATGAAGTATTGTGTCGATATCATGATGTAAATCATCCGAATCATATTGAAGAGCATATTGTGCAAGCTTGGGAACAAATTAAACATGATTACAAAATAAGTCCTGACGAAACGATTTGTTTTACAAGCTATGATTGGCATGATGAAGATCATCAAACCGTTCAGTTTTTAAGAAGTTATTGCTTACAACAACAAACGGATTATGTAGGAATACAAGATATTGTTGTTGCAGATGATGGAATATACACGCCAAGCGGAGACCGAATTAAATATTTATACCGACTATATCCAATTGAATATTTAGTGTCGGACGTTGATAAGAACGGAAAAAGAATCGGTCTACAATTTTTAGATCACATTGCGCAAGGAAGAGTGCAAATTATTAATCCACCTGCCGCCTTTGTAGTGCAAAATAAAGGTGTACTCGCATTAATTTGGCAACTTTACGAAGATGAAGTTTTCTTTGAAAAAGAAGAGCGAGAGATCATTAAGAAATACTTCCTTCCAACGTATTTTACAAATAAACGATTCTTAGAAAGAAAAGAATCATATGTTTCAAAACCATTATTTGGACGGGAAGGCGGCGGAGTGTCTATTTATGAAAATGATGAACTATTAGCTGAAGATCAAACAGAGTATTATTTTGAACAACGAAAAATATATCAGCAATACGTAGACATGCCTGACTATACAATTGATACGTGGGATGGACCATATACTGGTAAACTACTTATCGGTTCTCATTGTATTAGCGGAAGAGCAGCGGGACTGTTTTTACGAGTAGGTGAAAGAATAACAGGGAATTTATCAATGTTCACTGGGGTTACGATTGAAGGATAATATGCATAGCAAAGGTAAAGACCGTATTCGTATGATAGTTGATGAGAATGATATTCCACGTATGAAGTTTTTAGATACTGAAGGAAAGGTTATGTATACACTCCCGCCAGAATAATAATCTTAGAATATATTTTGTAGTAGCAAACGTTTTATGATGTTGAAAGAAATGTAAATTTAAATGCAATATATCGATGAATAGTATATTAAGGGGCTCGACTTTCAATGGCAAGAAAACTATTAACACAAAGGTTCCCGATTTTAATTCCCTTCAGAATTAGACAACGCAGGTTGTTTAAAAAAATACATGACCGTCTTGAAGGGTATAAATTTCCAAAAACATTTGAACAAAACCCATTACCTTACAGAATTTATAAACATAAATCTTTACTTATTAGAAAATTAGGTGATACGGACATACAGCTGCAATACAACAAAATTACTAATCTAAGATTAGCTATAAGCAAAATAAACAAGGTTGTAATTAAACCGGGAGAAACATTTTCATTTTGGCATCTTGTTGGTAATTCTGATGAAAAGGCTGGATATAAAGAAGGAATTATTTTAATGAATGGTAAAGCGATAAAGGGAATAGGCGGTGGTCTTTGTCAGTTAGGGAATCTTCTCTACTGGATGTTTCTTCATTCAGAGTTGGAAACAGTAGAAAGGTATCGTCATAGTTTTGATCCATTCCCTGACTATGGACGGGTGATTCCATTTGGAACAGGCGCTACTTTGATGAATGGGATTATTGATTTGAAATTAAAGAACAATTCAAATATTTCCTATCAAATTAATCTACATATTGACGAGGAATACATTTACGGAGAAATTAGGGCATCACAGTATCCCCCATATTCGTATTCTATTATTGAAGAGGATCATCGTTTTGTAAAAAAGGCAGATGGTCAAGTATACAGGAAAAATAAAATTTATAAAAAAATTGTTGATCGTGTCACAGGTAACATAGTTGGTAAAGAACTAATCATAGAAAATGATTGCCTAGTAAAATATGAAGTAGATGATGAGAAAATAGCAGGTTCTTCATAAATCAAAATTTTCACTCGTTTAAAGATATTTGAAATAGCAATGTAAAACATTTCAAATTAAACTCTTCCAAGGAAAATATATGAGGTCGCATGTAAGCAATATGTAGTATTTCGCACATCGAAATAGAAAGAGCCCTAGGATAGAACTGTAAAGTCAGCTATTCTAGGGCTTCGTTTATTGTGTTTTGATTTAGGAATGAAACAAGTGGTTTTGTTATTGTACTTCGTTCATTCTACAATAGAGTGGATAATTAAGTTAAAAATTAAGAAAAATATGATAATATATTTATGTATTAGTTTAAAACAAAATGGGGGAACAATCGTGAAAATGAATGAAATAGTGACGAGTACACAATTTCCAAATACAATCGAAACAATTACAAATGATTTGAAAGAACTAGGGATAGAAAAAGGAATGACACTTATTGTACATTCTTCGTTAAGTTCCATTGGCTGGGTATCTGGCGGAGCAGTTGCCGTAGTAGAGGCATTAATGAAAGTTGTTACGGATGAGGGAACAATTATTATGCCGACGCAATCTTCGGATTTATCTGATCCGAAACATTGGGCAAGACCACCTGTACCAGAAGACTGGTGGCAAATTATCCGTGATAACGTCCCAGCATTTGACCCACGTATAACACCAACAAGGGCAATGGGAAAAGTAGTTGAATGTTTTCGTACATATCCGAATGTATTGCGGAGCAACCATCCGCTCAGTAGTTTTGCAGCATGGGGGAAACATGCGGAGGAAATTACAGCGAATCATTCACTTTCCATAAGTTTTGGAGAAGAATCGCCATTAAGGAAAATATATGATTTAGATGGATACATATTATTACTTGGTGTCGGGTATGACTCCAATACATCCGTTCATTTATCTGAAGTACGTACAGGAGCGCGTGAATTAATAAAAGTAGGAGCTCCTATTATGGAGAACGGTGTAAGAGTATGGAAAGAGTTTGATGAAATGGATTATGATTCTGATACGTTTGTAGAGATCGGAGTGAAGTTCGAACGTAAAGGAACTGTAACGCTTGGGAAGATAGGGAATGCAACGTGCCACTTTATGAAGCAACGTGATGTAGTTGACTTTGGAACAGAGTGGTTTCGTGCGAAAAATCAGTAAGGGATGGTTATGATGAAGGGGAAAAAGGTATTAATTACGAGTGGTGGTTGTCTAGAAAAATGGGATCAAGTACGAGGACATACTAATTTAGCAAAAGGTACGATTGGAAGAATTCTTGCGGAAGAGCTAATGGAAAAAGGAGCACATGTTATATATTTACATGGCTATTTTGCTGAGAAGCCAGGCGATGTAAATAACCAATTAGAATTGCATCCATTTGAGGGGATTATTGATTTACAAGATAAGATGAAAAGTATTATTACACATGAAAAAATTGATGCAGTTATTATGGCTGCTGCGGGCTCAGATTGGATTGTTGAAAAAATCTGTGATCAAGATGGAACTGTTCTTAATATGAACGGAAAGATTTCAAGTGATATCGCACCAATTATTCATTTTCAAAAAGCACCAAAAGTATTAAAACAAATAAAGAACTGGGATCCAGAAACGATACTTGTTGGCTTTAAACTTGAAAGTGATGTAAATGAAGAAGAGCTTATTGACAGAGCAAGCAAAAGAATGGAAGATGCAAAAGCAAGTGTAATGGTAGCAAACTCACCGCATTCTTTATATTCTCGCGGCGCTGTGCATCATGTTATTGGAGAAAATGGTGATGTAAAGCTATGTAATGGAAAAGACGAAACAGCCAAAGAAATTGTAAGTAGATTAGAACACTTATGCAATCGCATTACAGCTTTGTAAATTTACGATTTTAGAAAGAGATGAAGCCGCATACTATGTAATAAATGTGATTGATAATGCCATTGGATATACATAATGAACAATTGTGAGGAGTGGATCCTATGGAACAATTATTAAAGCAAGCTATTAAATTAAAAAATGAAAAGAAATATGCGCAGTCTAGAGAGATACTAATAGGGTTAACAAACTTTACGAGAGATGCAGAAGTACTTTACCAATGTGCTTGGATACATGATGTAATGGGGCTTGAAACGGAAGCTGTTCCGTATTATGAACAAGCGATTGCGAATGGCCTTGAAGGTGAATCACTTTGTGGTGCTTATATAGGTCTTGGCAGTACGTATCGTTGTATAGGAGAATACGATAAAGCAATTGCCGTATTAGAAGCAGGGCTGAATAAATTTCCAGACAATGACGTGATGAAAGTATTTTTATCAATTGCAAAATACAATGTCAAAGATCATGAAGAAGCGATGAAATTACTGTTAGAAACTGTTGTGAAAGTAGATGAGGTAAAAGAATTTGAACGTGCCATTTCATTTTATAAAGAGCATTTAAATGAGGTTTTTAAATAGAGGAGTGAACGTATGAATTTATCCATTTCGCGAAGGAGAAAAGGTATTTGGATCGGGCTCACATCCTTAATTGTGTTGTCAAACTATTTATTGTATGCCCTTCCCATTGTACCAGCTGCTCCAAAAGAAGTAGTGCTCGGTTCATTATTAGATTTTATGTTCGTAATTCCAGTCATCACATATTTCTTTATTATACGAAAAAGATATTCGTTAAAGTATGTGTTTCCTGTAGTTATTGCTGGATATATATTTGCGAGATTTATTATTCCAAGCGATTATTTACAAGCTTTTTCCTATGTATCTTATATAATAGTCGCAGGAGAAGTAGCTTTTGTAGCCTTTGAATTATTCCTTCTATATAAAATTATAAAGGTTCTTCCTAAAATAATAAGACTATATAAAGAATATAAAAAAGAGTATGCATCATTTTCATATGCGATTGATAAAGCATTTGATACTACTATGAAAAGAAGTACAGCGGTGAATGTCATTCTTTCAGAGTGTAAATTACTTTATTATGCCTTTTTGTCATGGCGTGAAAAAGTACCAGAAGGTGAATTCGCATACTCTTATCATAAAAAGACTGGTGCAATCGGTGTTTATATCATGATTATTCATGCAACAGTAATTGAAAGTATCGGTTTTCATTACTTACTGCATCAATGGAATCCAGTTATAGCTTGGATTTTACTCATTTTGAACATATATGCGCTGTTCTATTTTTTAGCTGAAATACAAGCGATGCGTAAAAATCCAATTATCGTTGCGGAAGAAAAAGTGATCATTCAAATTGGATTAGGAAAGAAAATCGTTATACCATTTACACAAATTGATAACATTGCGTTTTATAAAGGAGAACCATTAACGAAAGAAGAAGAGAAAGAGGTTCTTGACGCAACTGTTATGGAATTTATAAAAGAACCTGCAACTTTTGAAATAATGTTAAAAGAGCCGATGAAAGCGCAGTTGTTATACGGATTTTCTAAAACGGTAAGTCGTGTCCATTTAAATGTTGATGATGAGCGGAAATTTTATGATGTGGTTATGGGAAAGCTAAAACATGAGTAAATCCCCAAAATATCATCGTGCATTTGGTGTATTCGGCATTTGTATTGAAAATAATAACATATTAGTAATCGATAAAAATAAAGGACCAAATATGAATCGTGGTTAATAAAATAGTAGTGGCTCATTAACTCCTTCCATTATAGAAGGAGTTTTTATGATGCGGAATAGTAAAGGAGATTATTTCGACAACAAACAGTAGATTGAATAACTGTATACTTTCTTAATAAGGGGAGTAAAGGATATAATTAAAAACAGACGTATTAACAGATACAATTCATGTCTTCTTACCTCGAATGATTTTATAAACGGAGACTATATTTAAACAGAAAGAGATTTTTTCCACATGAAAAATAATGAGAAATAAAAAACTCGCAGCTTACTAGCTTGCGGGTTTTCATCGTAAATAATTAAAAAATATGGTAAAATTAAGAGGTAACTTATGGTACGGTTGGTTGTTCAATTATCACTTCTCCGAGTAGGAGGGGGGTGATAATACGTGAGTGAAATTGCGTTGCTACTGCAAGGTGGACTGTTTCTCGTTGCATTGTTAACGTTTATTGTCGTTTTAATTGACAAGCTCAAAAAATAACAACCCACCTATGCCTATAGAATGTGGGTTGTTGTGTTTGTACGAAACAAATAGGATAAATGAACAATCCAATCTGCTTAGTTACGTGGACTAGTGTGTAGCCGCACACTAGTCTTTTTTATTTATATACAGTTTTTAATTGTTTTATGTGATTGTATTGTTCTTTTCATACTTATTATAACACAGTGTCTTTTCAACAAGAAAGGAGACCGTATGTTCTTATATGGATTAAATAGAAGGTGCAGTTTCTTTAAATAGCCCATCCATATACTGTTTTAAACTTTCTACATAAAACTCTTGTTTGTCAACATTATTCACTCCGACAATTGGTGATGGAAGATTATATCTCTTTTCTGATAAATGAACGACAACATCGAAAATATCAAATAGACGAATGAAGCAGAATAGGCCATCTTTATCGCTAAGTAAAATAAAGTAATGGTTATCACTCTTTGTATTTAATGTATTCCATAAAGAGCTTTTGCTTAAGTCACGGACTATACTCTTTTCCTTTAACTCCATGAAATCGGCATTCGATAGAATGGTAGAAATATTAATCGCATCTGGATCTTCAAAGTAGCCGTCAATTGTTTGTACAGCGAAAGTATACGCCATTTTTAATACACTCATTTTATACTTACGATTATCTAAAAGTAATTCACGTTGAATAGAACTTGCTACTTTTGTTACACGCTCTTCTTTCCAAATTTCATTATGCAGAGAAATATCGTGCTTTTTACATAGTTTCATAATTAATGCATTGGAATAAAGTATTTCATCACTTACTTCGACAACATCTGTCTCAGCAGCTGCCAGCTCCTCACCATGTTCATTCGTATAGAGAGGGGAGTCGATTTGCTTTTTCATTTGCTCAATCTTATATTGACTTAATTTATGCCTAATTAAAGGACGATCAACATTTGTTGTCATATGTTCATGACAGGAATCACAAATTGAGTTTGTGAAATAATATCCACATAATATCTCTGGGATGACATATTGTTCACTTAGTTCTTTCGTATCTTTTCTGCAAATGATGCATTGTGTCATTTTTATCACCTTTACCCGCAAATTTGTCTGTAATCTCATTGTAGTGTATTTAATGATATTTTGGAATATTGTAAAGGAAAATATTATGTAAAATTCATGTTTATTTTGGTACAATGGAGAGAAGTGCTAGTTTAAAGGAGGACGTTTTTTTGAAATCGAAAGTGCACTTTTGGACATTAGAAGTGCTGATGGTTGTAGGAATCATATTTATTTGCACGAAAATATCGTTTCTATTTCAACCGATTGGTATCTTCATATCAACATTATTTTTCCCAATTTTAATCGCGCTATTTTTATACTTCATATTTAACCCTGTGTTAGTTTTCTTGGAGAATAAAAAAGTACCTAGAAGTTTAGCGATTTTACTGCTGTACCTTTTTATCATTACATTAACTGGAGTTGCTATTGGAGTAGTCGTTCCAACCATCTCACAACAGTTAATGGATTTAGTAAAAAATATGCCGACATACATAAAAGAGGGAAAGGTATACATACAAGATTTATCCCATCACAGGCTATTTGAATGGTTATCTACTCAAAACTACGTTTCCATTGAAGCGATTGAAAAAAATGCGATTGAATACTTAAAGGAAATACCAAATACTATTACGTCGAGTGCAACGGCTTTATTTGGTATTATCACGAACGTTGCATTAGTCATATTTACAGTACCGTTCATTTTATTTTATATGTTTAAAGATGGACATGCATTTCCAGGGAAAGCTGTTAGTGTATTACCAGAGTCTTACCGAGAAGAAGGACTTCGTATCATAAAGGAAACGAACGAAACATTATCTGCATATATTCAAGGTCAAGCGCTCGTTTGTTTATTTATCGGTGCTTTTACATTTATCGGTTATTTAATTATCGGTTTACCATATGCTTTCGTTTTAGGGATTATAGCAGCATTTACAAACATTATTCCAAACTTAGGTCCATTTATCGGAGCAGCACCAGCTGTCATTGTAGGTTTGTTCGTTTCTCCGATGCAAGCTCTGTACGTAATTATCATTGTAACAATTGTACAGCAGTTTGAAAGTAACATCATATCACCGCGTATTATGAGCTCAAAATTAAACATCCATCCATTAACGATTATTATCCTTATTTTAGGGGTAGGTAACTTTGCGGGAATTATCGGGATGATTTTAGCAGTGCCTGTTTATGCGGTAACTAAAACAGTTGTTTCGAACTTAGTGAGATTGTTTAAGACGAAACGGAGTAATCGGAAATAGAATATATTGATAAAGATACACCACTTTTGAAGTGGTGTATCTTTATTTGTAATTTATTTTTAAAGAGTGTATTAAATCAATATTATTATATATTTTTTATATATCAAATCGATCAGAAAACTTGCATAAAATGAGCTCAATAAACTATGTGGAATCCCTCTGAACTATCCAAATCATTTCTTTACAGTGCGTAATTAACATCATAATCGACTCCTTTCGTTCTAAAATAATTTCATACAATTATAGGTGAGTGTAGTACTTGCTTCTACGATCACGAATTTCATCTATAATCTGTTTATACTGTTGCTCTTGTTTTATTTCATTTTCAGATATCGTCTCTTTTTGAATCGTAATGGTTAAAAAGAAAAGGTGAAACTTCATACATGAATTCCTCCTTTCGAATAGGAATTACAGGTGACTACAGTAATGACTTTGTCGTTCCTTTACGTTGTCCATAGCCTGTTTAATTTGTCGGTCATGAAGCATATCAGACTCAGATAGCTTATTTTTTTGAATGGTAATCGTTAAATAAAATACTCGAAATTTCATTGGATTTTTGCCCCTTTATAATTTATTTAGTAAAGACGATTGTAATAAGAAGACTGACGCTCTTTCACTTCGTCCATAATGTTTTTAATATGTTGTTCGCGTAAAAGTTCATCTTTAGTAAATTTGCGTTTTTGAATGGTGATAGTTAAAAAGAATGCTTTAAATTTCATTAAGATATTACCCCTTTATAATTTATTTAGTAAAGACGATTGTAATAAGAAGATTGACGCTCTTTCACTTCGTCCATAATGTTTTTGATATGTTGTTCACGTAAAAATTCATCTTTTGAAGGTTTACGTTTTTGAATAGTGATAGTTAAAAAGAATGCTTTAAATTTCATTAAGATAATGCCCCTTTAAAATATATTTTTAATACATTTGTGTATAATACGAACTTTTAATGTCCGTTATTTTATCCATAGTTTGTTTTAATTGTTGCTTACGAAAGATTTCAGCTTCAGATATAGTTTTTTTCTGAAGTGCCGCCGTAAAAAAGAAAATATGAAAAGTCATAAACGAATTCCTCCTTTCGAAAAGGAATTACAGGTGATCAAAATAAAGCACTTGGCGCTCCTTTACATCGTTCATAGCTTTTTCAATTTGCTCATTATGAAGAATTTCAGCATTTGAAAGAGTATTTCTTTGAATCGTAATACTTAAAAACAATACGCTAATAGTCATCAAATGTTGCTCCTTTCTTTAAAAAATGATATAAGAGACTAAAAAACCGCACAAAAAAGCCACAGGAAGATACCGTTTTCCTATGGCTGGGCGTGAAAAAGCCACAGGAAAGCATACGACCTCCTGTGGCGAATTTATGAATTAAAAGAAATAATGTACGATTTTCAATTCTCCATTAGGGTGGCCGAACTTCTATTTAATTGTCCGAAAAACAAAGGCGCAACTAACGCTAAAGTTAATGCATGTAATTGTAATTTCATCATTTCATTCGACCTCCTTTTAGAATATTTTTCTTACGTTAGTAATTATATACAATTAATGGATAATTGTAAACAAAAAAGTGAAAATTTTTAATTTTGATTAAAATGCGTATATTTTGAAGGGTTTTGAATGGATATATTGTATTACTCGAATTATATATAGAAAGTGGGGGTGTCTAATGAACTATATGAATAAAATAGCAGGTGTTATGCTAACAATTTTTTTATTTGTTACTGCTTGTTCTAACGGAGGGAGAATAAAAGAAATATCAGATATTGGACCAGCGGATTTTAAGAAATATACGTGGACATACGTTGGAAATAATTCCGATGTGTCTGCGATTGTTAACAACTTACCTGGTGGTGAAACAGCTCAAAGTTTAAGCTTAAAAAATGAGAAAATCACGGTGAAATACGGTGAGAAAAAGAACGATAACTTAACAGAAGATATGATTGAGACGTATTGGTTTGACGAAAAGGATACGATGAAAAAGAATTTTCTCTTTAATGCTATCTATCTTGCAATTTTAGTACCAAATGCGAAAGGGTATGAGTTTCAGCTGGAAACTAAGAATTTTACTCTGAAAAGAGAAGAACTCTTGCCCATACTTTATAAAGAATTTAATGATTTTCCGAAAGGTGATCAAATATGGAATAAGGGAATCATAATGAACTTCTTTTACGGTAATCTAGAAAAAATAGTAGCGCTTGTTAATAATAAAGATTTTCGGAAACAATTTTTTGATGAACATCCTATACGGGAAACTAAGTGAGATGGTGGGGGAAAGATGGAGCTTGTTTATAGAATTTCTTATTTCAGAATGAATGATCATTATTTACCAAAGCTAACACAAGTACTAAAGTGTTTAAACGTGGAAGACTTGTGGAAAAGAGAAGGAGAGGCTAATTCAATTGGAGGTATAGTATTACACATCTGCGAACATGTAAAAAGAAACACGATTCGTTACTCGAATCCAAATGTAAATTTTGAAAAGGGGATTGAAGAGTACTTTCCAACGAAGTCATTAAGTGCTGAAATGCTGCTGGAAATTGTAGAAGAAGTATTTCGTGAATGGGGAAACAAGTATATAAAAGCGTGTAAAGGAAGAACCGAAATTGATCTGCATAGCTTATTACATTTAGTCGAGCACACAAGTTATCATTTAGGGCAAGTAGTAGACCGAACGAAATCTTTAAAGCGAGAGAGGTTTAACTTTTGTCAAAATGGCATCAATGAAAAGGATTTGAGAACGAAGGTTGAAAATACGAAAATTTTCGAAAGAGAGTCATTCATTATCGAATGACTCTCTTTATTTTATGAAAATTATGGAAAATAATAAAATGATGTGATATGGTTAATTACATAAGTAATTAACCTATGAACCTAAGGTGGTGAAATTGTGAAACCAACTCTGGAGCAAAATAAATTAATATATATACAAATTGCAGAAACAATCGAAGCTGATATTTTAAAGGACATATTGCTTGAGGAAGAACAAGTTCCATCTACAAATCAATTTGCAAAGATGCTACAAATTAACCCGGCAACTGCGGCGAAAGGGGTAAATCTATTAGTGGATGAGGGCATTTTATTTAAAAAGAGAGGGATTGGAATGTTTGTTGCAAGTGGTGCGAAGGAAGTCGTATTAAAGAAGCGGCAAAATACTTTTATGACAGAGTATTTACCTAAAGTATGGGAAGAAGCGAAAGTATTAGAAATCTCTAAAGAAGAATTAATGGATATGATTCAAAAAATTACAAAGGAGGCGAAAGAGGAATGATTGCACTTGAAACGAAAAAATTGTCCAAAAAATATAAAAAGAAACTAGCTGTAAATGAAGTAACAATTTCATTGGAAGAGCATAAAATATATGGTTTGCTTGGAAGAAACGGAGCAGGGAAAACTACATTATTAAACATACTCGCAGGGCAGATTATTTCAAGTGGTGGCAGTGTATCTGTATTTGGTGAAAATATTTTTGAAAATAGTAATGCGATGCAAAATATTTGTTTTGTAAAGGTGAAAGAAGAAGCTCATTTAAGTTATAAAGTAAAAGAGATTTTTGAACTATGTAACATGTTTTATAAAAATTGGGATCAGAAGTATGCTGAAGAACTTGCGGGGAAATTTCAGCTTAATACGAAAGAGAAATACCATAAATTATCGCACGGTATGCAAACAGTTGTAGGAATTATTCAAGGACTAGCAAGCAGGGCGCCTATTACTATTTTTGATGAACCAACTACCGGTTTGGACGCGGCACATCGGGAATTATTTTATAGTTTACTTTTGGAAGACTACGGAGAGCATCCTCGAACAATTATTTTATCAACACACTTAGTAGAAGAAGTTGTCCATGTTATTGAAGATGTGATCATATTACAAGACGGAGCATTAATAGTTCAATCATCAGTAGAGAATTTGTTACAACAAGGCCATACGATTTCAGGTCAAAAAGATAGAGTGGATGAGTTTTTAATTGATAAAAAAGTTGTTAATCGAGAAATTTATGGAAATAAAGGGATTGCAGTTATATGGGAAGAACTTTCTACTGAAGATTATCATTCTATTGAAAATACAGGCTTAATAGTTGATGAAATTACATTGCAAAAACTATTTATTCATATAACGGGTGGTGAAGTGAAATGACGATGTTAATGAAGCAATTAAAGTTACATATCAATTTTCATTATAAAGCGATTTTAATATTTTGGATTGTGGCGTTTCTAATAAAAGGAACAACAAATGCAGTAGATTTAAGGGGAATAAAAGAAGGGTTTTTACAACATATTTTAAATAACCCTTCGATTGCAAGTATATTTTTTATAGTAGTAAGCACCTTTATTATACAGGATGATGTATTTCGTTTAGCTGTTTCGTTCGGAGTAACGAGATTACAGTTTTTCATTGGATCAGTTTGCTATATTATATTACAAGCAGCATTATTCTCATTCCTTCAAGTGTTTCTTTTACAGAATACATTGTATAGTACAGCAAATACTAGTTTAGGAGAAAACTCAGTTAAACAGTTTATTGTACAATTATTATTGTATGTTACAATAGCAACCTTCTTTCAAGTAGCGGTAGTAATTAAGAAACGGTTTAAGTGGGTGGGGCTTATGATAGGCGGAACACTTTTTATATCATTGAATAGTGTACTTTATGGAGAAGTAGG
Organism: Bacillus sp. H1a; assembly: GCF_000633475.1. Taxonomy (NCBI): domain Bacteria; kingdom Bacillati; phylum Bacillota; class Bacilli; order Caryophanales; family Bacillaceae; genus Bacillus; species Bacillus sp. H1a. Next base: position 64,449 of record NZ_AYMH01000067.1, read on the forward strand.
AATACAGGATTTAAATTCTACATCTAATCTATCTTTAATAGATATCCCATGTTTTACTGTCATTTCAATTGGATTAACCATTCTTTATATCATAACTAGTAGTATATTTATTCGTAAAGTTTCATTTGAAAAAATGTTTTAAAATAGTATTAGATTAATATTTTAGAGAGAAGGGAAATAAATGGGTGACACATCTTCACTAATAACCGTCTTTTTATGCGTGGCACTGCTAATATTTTGGCGTCGTTACCGCTCTATGTATAAGCCGATAAAGGGAACAGGAAAACGTATTTTGTGGCCATTACTATTTTTAACACCAGGTATATTATTGTTTTTTGGTCCAGTACATCCAGCTATATTACAAGTGGGTATAGCAATATTCATTGGTGCTCTTTTCGCTATACCACTTATAGTTCTAACAAATTATGAGCGAAGAGATGATGGGAATATTTATACGAAAAAAAGTGCAGCTTTTTTAATTACTTTTATTGCGCTGGTTGTTTTGAGATATGGTTCAAGACAATATATTGTTGATCTAGATCAACAAACGATTGGTTTATTATTTTACGTCGTTGCAGTATCGTATATCATTCCGTGGAGAATTGCCTGTTATATAAAATTTAGAAAAGTTTGGCGTGGGAATAGTAATCATGCTATATAAAAATAAAAGCTTCTCATTTGAGAAGTTTTTTATTTTTATATGCAAGTGAAATAATTTGTTGAAGTGCAAGGTGCAATGCAATATGATAAATATAAAAAAATTGATGGAAAATGAAGGAGATAAAAATGCGTACAATTTTACTTTTTCTAAATAACATGCTCACAGATAAAATGGAGAACATTAGAAAAAGCATGATCCTTTATTCGGATTAATCCCACCACATATAACAATTGTATTTCCGTTTGAAAGTACAATTTCGAATGATGAGTTGAAATCACATATTTTGAATTTGTTAAAAGGGATTCAGCCGATAGAAATTGAATTTGCAAATCAAATAAGCAGTGAAGGGGAATATTTGTTTTTACGAGTTGAAAGAGGGAAAGAACAAATAGAAGAACTGCACGATAGATTGTATACAGGTCCTTTACTACAATTTTTGAGAGCGGATATTCCATACATACCACATGTAACAGTCGGGAGAAAAAGTAGCGCGGAGTTAGTTGCTGAAATAGCGAAGGAGATTCCTAGTTTTCATGAGAAGCTGAACTGTGAAATCAATAGAATTAGTGTGGAACGTATTGGTGAGAATGGGGAATCGATTATTGAGTTTGAATTGTCTCTATAAAAATAGAAAGCTGGCAAAAGCCAACTTTTTTAATTTTTAACATAGCGCAAAGCACCAATCGCACCACTATAACCATCATCTTGTAAAAAGACTGGTATTTTGTTTTGATATTCTGTATAGCTACTTATAATGTTTTGAAGGTGTACGTTATTACATAAGGTAGATCCAATGTAAACGATATGGTCAATGTTTTTCGCTTCGGCGAATTGAAGGCTTAATGCTGTGACAACTTCACCGACAAGTCCTTGAATTGTAGCTAGTATATCTGAGCTACTATAATTTGAGTCTATAATGGCCGCTTTTCCGAAATTGCTAGCAGTTAAGCTATTATCGATAGGAGAGAGAATACCACCATAAATATCTCCAACTGTAATATCTAGACTTTTTCTTGAACCTATTTTCGTAAGAGGAATTACGTCTTCAAAATGATCTGAATTTGTTAATAGCTTTGAAAGGCCCATAATTGTACCGCCGCCAACTCCAGTTCCACCGGCGCGAACATATTCTTTGTCATGAACGTAGTGAATGGAAGTACCTGTCCCGATATTTGTTAAAACAAAATTGTTAATAGAATGATTTTCTTTGTTTAGGATATAGCGCACACCTGTTAGCGTTGCAACGAATTCATTTAATGCTACTATCTCGTATGAATTTGAAAGCAGTTTTTGAAGTTGTTCACCTTTCCCACCTGTAATACATAACTTCGTAATTAATTTATTATTATTGAGCCAATCTATAATTTTATCTTGTTCATGAGAATAAAATTTTTCAAAAGCTAATTTGTTCATTTCGTTAAAGTAAGCAATCTTTGTTAATGTTCCTCCAGCATCGATACCGACAGTACTCTCCATTTTCCTACTCCTAACTATGTAGTCTGTTTAATCAGCTTGGTATATTAATAGCTTTTCAATTGTAACGATTGATTGACCATTTACAGATGCAATTCCTTTACCGAGAATAAAACCTCGTCGGTTACGTGTTAGTTCATAATGTAAATCAAGTTTATCACCAGGATATGCTTTTTCATGGAACGCAACTCCATCTAATGAGGAGAGAAAACCTAATCCATCAGATTCACTTGTGCTTACAAATGCACTAAGTTGGGCAAGTGCTTCTACAATTAACATATGAGGCATGTAGTTTTGATTTTCATTAATAAACCACTCGTTATGTGTAATTAGTTTGTATCCTGTAGCTAATTGAGATTCCTTAACGTTTGTAATTTTATCGATCATTAAAAATGGATAGCGATGGGGAAGAGTATCTTTAATTTTCATACCGTACCTCCAGTTAATAATAATACCCCTGCAAAAGTTAAGCAGGGGGAGTTGTAATTAATTTTTAACTAATTCATCGACTTTTTCAAGAGAGAAAATACCGCTATTTTTAATATTTTCAACGACTTGCTTTAAGACGGCTTTATCTTGAACAAGTGCAATACGCACAAATCCTTCACCGTGAGGACCAAATGCATGACCTGGTGTGACAACGACATTTGCACGATCCATTAATGCGTAAGCGAACTCTAGAGAAGTCCATCCTTTCGGAATTTCAGCCCAGACGAACATACTTCCAGCTGGTTTGTCGACATCCCAACCGAAAGTTCGGAATCCATCAACTAAAGTATCTCTACGTTCTTGGTAAATGCCACGGTTTTTCTCACAAAACTCAGTGCCGTGTCGTAATGCAGCGGAGGCAGCTTTTTGAATTGGTAAAAACACACCATAATCTGTATTAGATTTAAATTGTGTAAGTGCACCGACAATTTCTTCATTACCAATCATATAGCCAATACGGCTACCAGCTAAACTATAACTTTTAGATAAAGAATTAATTTCAACGCCAACTTCTTTTGCACCAGGGACAGATAAGAAGCTTATTGGCTTTTTACCATCGAAATAAAATTCAGCATAAGCAAAATCATGTACGACAATAATTTGATGTTTTTTTGCAAACGCGATAACTTCTTTAAAGAAATCTTCATGAGCCATTGCTGGAACAGGGTTCCCTGGGAAGTTTAATATCATCATCTTCGCTTTTTCAGCAATCTCTTCAGGAATATCTTGTAAGTTAGGTAAGAAGTCATTTTCTTTTTTTAACGGCATGTAGTAAGAGGTTGCACCGGCCATTTGAATTCCAGTTTCATAGGCAGTATAACCAGGGTCTGGAACTAAAATAACATCTCCAGGGTTTGCGTAAACCATTGGTAAATGTACAAGTCCATCTTGCGAGCCCATTAGTAATAAAACTTCTCGATCAGAATTTAATATAACATTATGAGTATTATTATAATATTCAGTTACAGCTTCGTGAAATTCTTGAATACCTGATAACGTATATCCGTAACTTTCTTTTGCGCTTGCTGTATGTACCATTGCTTCTCTTACGAAATCAGCAGGAGGCATGTCAGGATTCCCGATACTTAAATCAATCATTTTGTGACCTGCTGCAATTTTCTCTTTTTTATAGGCTCCTAATTCACTAAATATAGAAGATTGGAATGCTTTCATTCTAGTTGCTAACGTGTAAGTCATCAAAACCCCTCCTAAAAACTGCGCTTTCTTTCTACGTTTTTAATTATTCTGAAAACACATGTTTATATTTTATCATTTTTTTAAGAAAATTAAAACGATTGACAAATTAAGAGGGAGGATGTTTGGAATAAATGTCATACTTCACAAGTTATTTATTCTTTCAATTCTTTTGAAAGGGATAGCTAAATGATAGACAGGCTAACTCAATAATCTATCACATTTTTTATTTCGTATTATTTAGGAAGTTTTGTAATTCTTGTTAATAAAATCTCGCAAGTTTTGAATAAAAAAGAACACGAATACGATGCCTAATATACCGCTAATCCAATAGTATGAGTTACCTGTAGTGTATTTTTCATAAAATGAAAGAGCGTTCCATATGATAAGGGTTACTGAACAAATTGTTGATATAATTAGAGAACTTAAGCTTCTCAAAACAAGCACCTCACAGTGATTTGATTTATTGTATAATTTTACATTCAAATTAAAGAATTTAAAAGAGAAATATATTTCTAGAGGAAGTCGTCTAAAGTGAAATAACGCAGAAAATACATTCTGCGCTTTTGTAGTATTTGGAAGTTGCTGAATTCTAATAGTTAATCATTTAATTTTTTATATGTACACATTTTCTCAGCATTCATAAAGTATACATTTAATTTACTATCGACAACTTTTATAGATTGATCCGATGTAAACGAGTTACCATAATCAATGTGATACACGTTAGAGTTTTTTACAAACGATCCTTTATATAAATCTTCTTTTTTATTTGTTGTATGCATTTCTACTAAGTTTTGAACAAGCTTTTCTTTCTTTTCTTCTTTTACAACTGTTTCAAATTTATAATATACAGGACATTCACCATTTTTATTATCAACGACTGCCCAAGAACCAAATATGTCATCATTACTACATCCACTTAGTAGAACGACTAGTATAGGGAAAATAAGTAGATACTTTTTCATTTTGTGCTCCTTCCTTATTAGTATTTATAAACGTGCGAATACGATAGGAACATTGTAATGAATAAAGTTTAAATTTTTATAAAGAATTAATAAATTTTACATGAAAATATTGGCTTTGTTTGAAAGGGAAGGCATAAAAAAGGACATGGGCCCAGTAAAAAGCCAGATCCATGCCAAATAACTATTTAAGTAAATTATATGTCTAACTTATTTTAAATCAACACTATGCTTTTTTAATAATGAGTGTAGAGGAAAGAAGAATTGCTATTCCATTTAGAATGTAAATACCTGCAATACTAAAGGATAGGTTAGCTGCGCCAAATCTAACTTTATCGAATATAGAAGCCAATGCTGTAGTAGTAAGAAAGACAATGGGAGTTAACAGTAAAAATACGAAACCGGCAACAATTCTTCTTTTAACGCTATGTTGAGATAGGGAAATGGCTAAAAAGTTAATTACGCTAAACATAATTATAACAAAAAGAAAGATCATTAATAACTGTACGAAGGCAGTCATTTCCAAAACTCCTTTTTTAGATAATCTTTTCAATACTGTTTTCGAAAGTAGGAAGGAATAATCCTTTAAATATTTACAGTGAACATAGTAATTAGGTTTTGTTCATATAAAACAAAGAGGCATGGATCAGTATAATACTAAATCCATGCCCAAGATGTTTATGTTATAAATTCGCAGATTGTGACGATTGTTTTTCAAATTGTTTCTGCTTAGATAGGGAAATGAAAATAATCAACAATGAAATGACACCGAAAATTAGTACCATATACTGTAATCCAATCGTATCTAAGAAGAAGCCAGTGCCGAGTAAGACAATTTGGAACATAACTCTTTCAAACATATTACGGAATGAGAAGAGACGTCCGTGATAGCTTTTTTCTACTTTCGTTTGGAAAATTGTCGACATAATAGGGAAGAAGCAGCCAACACTAAATCCAAACAAACCAAATGAGGCAAGTGCCATCCATTTTATATCGCTAAAGAACAAGGAAAGATGTGCAAAAGCGGTACAAAATGCGAAGAAATATAGTAATTTTTCAGGCTTGAAATGATCCGATAATCGTTTAATTACGAATGCACCTAACATAAACGCTACACCTTCAATTGTATATATGAATCCTTTAATCGTTGGATCATGTTGCATTTCGCTAATGTTAATAACCATTAAATTGAATCCGGCTATAAATAAAAGAGGGATAATACTTAATATAAGTGCTTTAAAAGCAATAGGGATTCCTTTTAAAATACGAAATACTTCCATAAAACTATTATCTTTCGCAGATTGTTTGCTTAATGTAGCTGTTTTTTTATCTTCAAATTGTAGGAAGAAAGTTGAGAGGAATAATAAAGCGTATGCTGCCATTGAGAAGGCATACATATACTGTAAACTCATTACAACTAAAAGAATTCCACCTAGTGAAGTACCTGCAATACGAGCGATTGTACCGATATTCATATGTACACCGTTCATTTGTAATAGCTCATGCTCACTAACGATGAGTGGGATTACAGATTGTAATGCAGGGAAATAAAATGCTGCTGAAATTTGAAGTGCAATCATAAAAGCAATCATAAAGGCGATACTTTCATATTGAATAGCGAAAAACATGAAAATAACACTAATAACACGACCAAATCCAGCGTAAAGAAGAACTTTCTTTTTTTCATACTGATCAATTACTCGGCCAGCCATTGGACCAACTAGAACGCCAGCTAACAGTCCGATAAATAATATAATTGATTTCATGAAATCAGAAGGGACATATTTTTGCATAAATTCAAGGTTACCAAGAATACCAAGCCATAAACCGAGACCAGCAATGAACTCCCCAATTAATACGATCCAAACATTTTTATTACGCCACATAATTAAAAACCTCGCAGTCTTTTATAATTAAAAAATCGTATATAAAACCTCCTTATGTATTCGTTATTTTTTAACGTGTTTTTTAGAGTCAGAGTCTATATTACGTGTTTCATTAGTGGATTTCAATCTTTTTGATTTGTAAAAAATTTGCTTTATTAAGTACTGAAATAAGCAATTCACAATGTAAAAAAACTTATGATTAAATACCAATTGATAGTAAAGATAAACATAGAAAAAATAAAAAAAGCAAGAACGTATATACTACGTCTCGCTTTTTTTTAATGCAAAATTAAACAATAAATTCACTTAGCGACACTTATGGTCTTGTCCAATAGCTAAACCGCTAAAAGATAAAGGGCCAACAACGTCTGCTCTTGCAGCACTTGTTAGATTTTCTACAGTTAATGAATATTTGTGAGTCCCGCGGCTAACATCTTGATCTATAGCTTGAAATGTTTCAACGTAGAATTGCTCAGAATCTGTAGATTCAATCCCAACTTGTGTGTTGAAAATTTCAGTGTCGTCACGGAAAATTCTAAATAATATTTGTGATATACCCGTTATACCTTCAACTCCAACTGTAGCAATTAATTCTACTCGATTATTACGAGAATCTCTTTTTGAAATTTTTAATTTGATTTTTGCTAGAATTGCTTTTTTTGGAGAATGGGGAATTGTAAAAGTTGTTTCACCAGTTTTATTTATAGGCTGAGTTGCTTGGTAATCAATAATATGAGTCATTTTCGTCACCTCCTCATATACTAAAATATGAAGGTAACAATGAATTAGCTTGGATATATACAATAAGATTTTAAGAGAATTGAGAAATAATGTTGAATGTAGGTAGATAATATAAAAGCATCAAAAATGAATCACAATTATGTGAGTTATTTCTTGATGCTTTTCATACTTTAGGCAGAATATTCTTCTTTACGTACTTCGAAGAATTCATTACGGCGTAAGTAATTAAAAATTTTCTCCGAAACCTTTTCTTCTTGAGAGACTAAGAAACGATGATCAAAAGCATAGAAAGATTGACCTTTAATTAATTTTACGTAGTATATTTTACACGCCTCCTCTAAGTTAGGATTTGTAATTGCTTTATATTATGATGACCTATCTGGTTGTTAATAATACTTAAAGTTTCAAAGGGTAGAAGTATAAATTTAAAAATACATTGAAATAGCTTACAAACTTGTAATATTCATGTCACCTTTTCCGATAGTTAAAATAAACCAATATCTTCTATACTACAAATAGGTTACAAAAAACAAGGGGGTAGTAAGATGGGTGAAGTAATTGGAGAAGTTGTAGCAGGGATTTGTGAATTTGTAGTTGAAGTTACCGCAGATGCTATAGGGAACTTAATGTCGGGAAATGAAGAAGAAAAAGAAACACTATAAAAAGATTTGTCAAAAATTTAAATACTACTAGTGTGTAAAAGCTGATTTCTAATGGGAAATCAGCTTTTATATTTTTACATTACATTAACTTAATTTAAATATTAAACTGTTATGATGTTTATGAAACCAATAAAGGAGCTGATCAATATGTGCATGCCAAATTCTGGATTTGATGTATCTGTTTCCCGTTTGATTGTAGCGACTAAAGATGAAAAGGAGTATCATTTTATTGTTCGAGAACATCCAATCGCTGGGAAGTTTATCTCGTTATTAGAAAATGGAAAAGAGTATGGTTTATTAGATAAACAAACAGTTAATAAGGATAAATTTCTTAGATTGGAACTTGTTAAGTTAGGACATATAAAGAAAGCAGTGTTTGAAGGTTCAGCAGAATGGATATGGGTTGGTATGAATCAATTTGGAATGTATGCAAGATTGGCAACTAATAATGAAGTTGAAATCTTTGTGGATTTGCAAGAGAATATTCATCATTTAGAAGAATGTGAATGGGCCCTTTTGTAAAGGCGTTTTATGAGGTTGTGGGATAATTTCTCACAGCCTTTTTTATTTTCTCTTTAAAATCTAAGTCATCAATCACTCTAATACTACGATTTGTATACAAGAATTACATTATGAGTATGTAACAAATATGTCTAAAAGAGGATTTGAAAATATGTAAAGAGAACTTATTAATTAAATGAATCGTATATGTAAATAACAATAGAAAGAAGATGATAAAAATGAGTAAAGAAGAGCTTGTGAAACAACAATTTGGTAGTAATGCAGAAAAGTATGTGAAAAGTAAAATTCATGCAAATGGACCGGATTTACAATATGTAGTTCAGCAAGTTGAAACTCGTCATAATACTCGTCTTCTTGATATTGCTACTGGTGGGGGACATGTTGCAAATTTGCTAGCCCCTATGTTTAAAGAGGTCGTCGCTCTTGATTTAACAGAAAAAATGTTAGAAAAAGCAAAAGGTTTTATAGAGGGGAACGGGCATGAAAATGTGTCTTTTGTAGCAGGAAATGCAGAGAGTTTACCATTTGCAGATGAATCCTTTGATACAATTACATGTCGAATTGCAGCACATCACTTTGTTGACCCTTTGCAATTTATTTTTGAAGTAAATCGTACACTGGAAGATAATGGATTATTTATATTGATTGATAATGTTTCACCAGAAAATAATGAATTTGATACATTTTATAACTTTATCGAAAAGAAGCGAGATCCGAGCCATGAACGAGCTTTGAAAAAGACGGAATGGATTACTTTATTAGAAAAACATGGTCTGCAAATGCAGTCATGTCTTACTTTTGACAAAAAGTTCGATTTTGACTGGTGGTGCGATATGATGGATGTGCCAGTGCAAAAGCGCGTAAAGTTAACTGAGTGTATGATGAAAACATCAAATGAAATGCAGGAATTCTTTAAAATCCAATTTGAAAATAATAAAATAGAATCGTTTTATACTGAGATGGCACTGTTCGTATGTAAAAAAAGTTCAACATTAAAAAGATAAATTTCTTGCAGTCCTTCCGAAGTACGATATACTTAGTACAGAGAAAATGAGAATTGAGGAATAGTAACAATGATTCGTGTACGTATTGAGGGAACTGAGGAAGAGATGCTTGAATTTTTGGAGAAAATGCCTAACATTCCGGGATTTGAAAAAACACATATGAGAGAACCGAGAAAAGGGAATAATCCAAAATATGATTCAAGCAAAAGTGTACTAGCATATTTATCTTATAAGAAGATTGAAGTCGCCAATAAATAGGCGGCTTTTTTAATTATCTCCGTTTCACCCCCTTGTCTTTTTCGCATAATAATGATAGTAGATTATGCTGGAGAGGGGGGAGGAAATTTAATAAAAAAATAATTTTTTTCGGAGATTTTGGTATTGATGATGCGGTAGCGTTAATTTATGCGAATTAGACATTATAGGTATCGTTGCAGAGTATGGTAATGTGTCACGGGAAATTGTTACGGAAAATGTTTATGCTACAGAAGTGAAGATAATTGAAGGTGCTAGTAGACCGATGTGACAGGAGAAGAACCTTTATTTTCCCCTGAAATTCATGGTGATCACGGTTTAGGTTCAATTATTCCACCGAAAATGAGAATTTGTGACAGAGAAATTTTTTGTGAATTGATTAAATTAATTGAGCCTTGTCCAGAAGATATTATTATTGTGGCGACGGGACGATTAACAACACTTGTAACATTATTTTTATTGTACCCCAATTTAATGAATCGAGTATGTTCTTATTCTATAATGGGCGGCGCTTTTCTATTTCCGGGTAATGTTACAGCAGTATCGGAAGCTAATTTTTATGGAGATCCCATTGCGGCGAATATCGTTATGAAATATACAAAGAATGCTACTATATACCCTTTACATGTAACGCAATACGCTCTTATTACCCCTGAAATGATTGATATTATTAATAAAGAAGGTACAGGGCAGGCGAAACTTATTAAACCAATGATTGATTTTTATTACGAGAACGTTTACAAAAAAGAATATCCAGGCATTAGAGGGAGTCCGATTCACGATTTACTTCCGTTCATTTCATTTATAACTGATGATATTTTTGAATAAAAGAATCATCAGTTTGGATTAGTACGACAAATGATGTAACGAGAGGTCAAAGTGTTGCGGTTGATTTTAATTATCAAGCATTTAAAGACGAATTTATGAGAAGAATATTGAAGCCAGATTGTCCTTAGTAAGTTGAGCATACATGTATGATTTTTAACTCACGAATAACTTGCGAAAAATGTAACATAACTAATGGTAAGCAATTGTTTCTGATTATAATTTTATTGGTCAAAAATAAAGGAGGTAATTATATGATTTGGTCTTTAATTGTCGGTGGTATTTTAGGATGGTTTGCAAGTTTAATTACAGGAAAAGATGTACCGGGCGGTGTAATTGGAAATATTATTGCGGGTATTGTCGGTTCTTGGCTTGGTACGTTATTACTTGGTAAATTTGGACCTGTTATAGGCGGGTATGCGATTGTTCCGGCCTTAATAGGTGCGATTATTTTAATTTTTATCGTAAGCTTTATATTCCGTGCAATGCGGAAATGAATTCAGGGGGCTGTTTACATTTGTAAGCAGTCCTTTTTATATGTTATGCTACTGTTATACAATCAGGAGGTGTCAGCATTGAAAACATTTACAGTAAATTTTCATCAAGAGGATAATGCAAAGGCAACAACAGTACATAAATTAAGTGAAGAGGACTTCGATAAAGCAACAGAAAAAGGTACTCGTCATCTATTTGATTTAGATACAAACGTTGGTTTCTTCGTATTCTTTGATGCAAAAGATGCAGAAGGAAACGACCAATACTTAATGTTACAATATGAAGGAGATCATGAAGAACCAAGTGCTTGCTACGGATTTGATTTGAAATTGTTCTATCAATTTTTAGCATTATACTTAAATGATCTTGAATTCCAAGGTGAAACAAATGAAGAAGAGGAAGAGTATGGTCCAATTCATCATTTAGCGCACTTACTTTACCATATTGTTGAAGACGGTAAATCTATCGAAGTGTAAAAATACATATTTACAATATAAAACCAGCAGGGAATGATTATACACTTCCTGTTGGTTTTTTGCATTTACAGAATCCTTTTTGGCTACTCATTAAAGCTATAGAAGGAGGATTGTAACAAGTAAGGAGAGAAGGTGTATGCATACAAGGAGATGAATAAGGTGATTAACAATACAATTCCAAGTTTTTTTCAGCTTTTTGACAACAATCATATAGGATTGGACGACTTAAACAATTATTATGATAAACACCCAGAAGCATTCGAAGAGTATTTTAAGTTTCACTGTCCGAAAACGGAGGAACGTCTTTCTAATGCGATTGACAAGTATCCAGTAAAACTAGAAGACATTCTTATCATTTCGGAAACTTTACCATCTATTATTCAAGAAGTAATAGAGCGCTATCGTACTCAATTTGGCTTTGAAGTAAATGTAACATTTCATTTATTTGTTGGTGGATTTGGTTCCAATGCATTTGTGGAAAGGGAGATTATTGGAGATATATTTTTTGCGGCAGAGAAATTATCTTCTGAAAGGGAGCATCTCTGTGTTATCGTTGCTCATGAGATCGGACATATATATCATAATGTGGTGTTACAAGAGAATGGGATGGATTGGACAAAGGCTGAATGGACTGATCCGGCGGTAAGTTTATATCGTGAAGGGGTCGCGACCTATTTATCACAACAAATAGTTAAAGGTTTACGTGAGTCCGTTTATTATTCATATAGTAGTGATGGTGATCCATCGTTACAATGTTATAAAGAAAACGAAGAGCACATTAAGAAACGTTTTTTACAAGATTATGTTAAAGGATGGACAGATGAAAAAGAGAAAGAATGGTTCCGTCTATCAGGAGGGAACCATTTCGGATACAATCGCCTCGGTTATTTTTTAGGAACATCGTATATGGAGTATATTGTGCATACTCTCGGGGAAAGCGAAGCACTTACTTTTTGGAGCAAAAATAATTTGAATGAGAGTGTAATGGAATGGTTACAAAAGTGAATATGTTGAAGTGGGAGGCTGAAAATGATGAAAGTATATATGAAAGTACTTATATTTTTCCTGGTTTTAACGTGTGTAATGGCATTAACGGCTTGTAAGAGTACAGAGGAAAAGAAACAAACAAATCCAACATCAGAAAATAGTACGGAAGAAAAGAACGATACGCCGGAAACGAGTAAAAAGAATGAGGACACCGCTTCGAAAAAAGAGAAAGAACCTGTTGAAAAACCAAAAGATCAAGATTCAGCAAAACCTTCAACAAATTCTAATTCGAAAAATACAGCGCTTAATCAAAAATTAATAAATCATATTAATGATTTATTTGAACAAGCGAAAGAAGGTAAAGTGCCTAATGTTCCTTATGCAGCACATACAGGTGATATTGAAGAAATTGAGAAGGCATGGGGGAAAGCGGATAAGACTGAGACAGCAGGAAACGGGATGTATGCGACTTTTACAAATAAAAATGTTGTGTTTGGATTTAATAAAGGATCACAAGTCTTTGACGTTCGCTCTTATCATTCAGAACTCAAATCGATTACGTTACAAGAAATTGAAAAGGCTTTAGGAAAACCAGCATCTGTTAAAGTAAACGGTAATGACAAAATATACGTCTATAAAGTAAATAATCAGTTCGAGTTGAAATTTGTTATTCCGAAATCGACTGGTAAAGTGGATCATATTTCTGTATTTTCACCGGAAGATAGTATTAATAAAATGGCAGGTTAAATGAAAGAGCTGTTCCTATAGGGACAGCTCTTTTACTTTGTTCCTTTCTAACGATTGAACAAAAAATGCTTGAATGATGCCACCGATTATTAATAAGAAGGCGCAAATATAAAATAGTGTACTACCACTTAAGTTGCTTAATAACAGTGCCCCTATAAAAGGCCCACAAGTTCTTGAAATATCCCAATGTATACCGTAAATAGAAAAGTACAATCCACGTCTATGACTTGGAGCCATTTGTGCAACGAATCGTAGTAAATGATTTAAAGCAATACTTTCCCCAATTACTAAAAAGAGTAATGTAAAGAATAATGACCATATTGTTGTGGAATAACCGTAGCCAATCGCAGCGATAGTAAAGCAAGTATAAGAAATAACAATGATTTTAGGCATAGAAAATCTTTCAGACCATTTCACAAGGGAAATTTGGAGAAGCACTTCCATGACAGCTTTACAGGTTGAGATAAATACGAGTACGAATAGAAAATTTGGAAATACACTTTCGGCGAATATACGATAATTTGATTCTGTTTGAGCGTAGAAAAAACTAATAGGTAGCGTAGAAACCATAAGTCCAAACACAGCGTAATGTTTCGAAATAAAATGTTTTGGTGAATATACGTCTTTAGTTTTATTAACGCTTTTTATGAGGGGAGCTGTTTCAGGAAGCTGTGTCCATACGAGCACGGCATAAAGAGTAAGAGTCACTCCTTGTGCAATAAATAAGTACTCAGGATGACTATTATAGAAAAAAGCGCCGATTAATGGGCCAATTACAGAGCCGATTGCTCCCATCGTTTGCAAAACAGCAAATATTTCTGCCTGTTGTTTTTCCTTTGTTAAGTCAGCGATTTGAGCGCGCTGTGCCGGAATATACAAAGAGCGGCCAATACCATTTAAGACGTACAATAAGGCGAAAAAGGCGACTGATTCAGCAAAAACGAAACCGCTTACGGCGAAAGCTTGTAAAAGTAATCCGAGTAACATGATTTTCTTTCGTCCGAATTTATCTGTTACACCTCCAGCGATTAATGTAAATACAATGTCAGCGAGTGGCTGTAATCCGAAAAGAAGCATTGTAATTATGACATTACCATTTAAAGCTTTATTAACATGAACAATAAAAATGATAGCTAACATTGATTCAGTCGTCCGAATTAATAATTCACCTAACAATCGAATGAGAATGGGCTTATTATAACGTTTTATAAGTTGATGCATTTCTATTTCCTCCTTTCTATATTGAAATGATAAGATGGAAGATAGAAATGAAAAAGGGTAGAATGAAAGAGGAAGATTTTTCATCTTTTAGGGGGCGTTTTATGACTATTTTGGAGCAATATATGAACCTATGGCTCCAGTATGGAAAAGGGAGATCAGAGGGCGAGAAATTAGAAATGACAATACAAAATATATCTGAAACATTATTTTGTACAGAGAGAAATAGTAAACTAATTATAAAAAAATTAGAAGAATTAAATTGGATATTATGGTTTCCGGGCCGCGGAAGAGGGAATCGTTCGAAGTTATCCTTTCAAAAGCATCCACTTTCTTTAATTTTGGAAAGAGGAAAAGAAATAACGAAACAAGGAGACGTAAAAAGTGGGATCGCATTTATTGAGCGATATAGCTCGTATTTCCCATCACTTCTAACGCAATTTCAAACTTGGATTGATTCGATATTTGGTTATCAAGTTGAAAGGACATCACAGGGTAGAAGAGATGTCCTACGTTTGCAAGTTCAAATGAATCTAGACATTGCATTAGATCCTGTATACGCCACGATGCGTTCGGAATGTCATATGGTAAAACATATATACGACACGTTAGTGTATGTAGACGGAAATACAAACAGTGTAGAACCAAGACTTGCGTTTTATTGGGAATATGATAATCAGAAACATATTTGGACCTTTTACTTACGAAAAGGCGTTCAATTTCATAATAGAAAAGAACTAACCGCTCATGATGTTGAACATACATTTAAGCGATTTATGAAAGCGAAAAATAACCCGCATGCTTGGATGTTACAGCACGTTGAAAGTTTACATATTCTAGATGACTCCATTGTGCAGGTTCGTTTATCTACTGATAACAAGTTGTTTTTACATGCTTTAAGTGCAGAACAATGTTCTATTGTAAGTGAAGATGAAGATGGGAAGTTACTCGGTACGGGACCGTTTCGATTATGTGAAAATAATGAGGATGTATTCGTATTAGAAGCAAATGATTTTTATTTTCGCGAGCGACCATTTCTCGATCGAATTGAATTATGGAATGTAGAGAGCAGAGTGAATACGTACGATATATTAGCGAAAGCACGTTATAAAAATATAGAAAAGCATTATAAAGAGCTATCTAGACTTGAGTCGAATGTAACATACGTTACGTTAAATACTGCAAAAGAGGGACCTATGCAAGATACGCAGTTCCGGAAAGCTTTATATAATATTATCCATGGCAAGGTGATTATTGAAGAATTACAAGGAGCGCGCGGCGAAATAGCAGAAGAATTAGTACTAACAAAGAGCGGTACAATACATATAAATGAGGATATACATACACTTATTAAAGATAGTTCTTACCGTAATGAAACGCTACGTCTATATACATTTACAGGACAAGATCATGTTGAAGACTCAAATTGGATACAAAAAGAATGTACGAAATACGGAATTAAAATTGATATTGAGTTTCTTGAAACAGAAGAGTTATTGCAAATAAGTACGATACAAAAGGCTGATATTATGCATGATAGCGCGACAATTAGCGAGCGTATTGAAGAGAGTTTACTATATATGTTTCTTACAAAAAATAGCTTTATTCATCAGCATAGCAATATAAACTTTAACGAAGTATTGCAGCCTTATTTTATAGAGAATCAATTAGATAAACGGGTGACACTGTTACGTGATATTGAGGACACATTGTTACGTCAAATTCATATCATTCCTTTATATCGTAACAAACAGCAAGTAAGTTCACATGAAAAAATACAAAATATAATAATTAATTCACAAGGTTGGATTGATTTTTATGAAATATGGTTTAAACCTTGATGTATAAAGGTTCTTACGCATTTTTTATGAAATGTGTAAGAGCCTTTTTTGTATGTAAGACAGGTTTGTTTTACACATTGTTACGCTACCTGTTATAAAAGTCCGTTTACAGCGTAACAGTGTTATGTTACATTGTTATCAGGAAGGAGTGACATACAGTTGAGTACAGATTTAATTTCAAAAAAAGATTTATTAGAACTAACTGGTATTTCATACGGACAGTTATATAGGTGGAAGAGAAAAAATTTAATACCGGAAGATTGGTTTGTAAGGAAATCAACGTTCACAGGTCAGGAAACATTTTTTCCAAAAGAAAAGATCTTAGAACGCATTGATAAAATCCAAACGATGAAAGAGGAGTTATCACTTGATGAATTGGCAAATATGTTCTCACCGAGCGTAACAGAGGTTCTTTTAACGAAGGATGATGTCGTACGTAAGGGCATTGCTTCAGAGCCAGTTTTACAATTTTTCATTGAGCAAACGAACAAAGCAGCAGATTTTCAATTTGTAGATATTCTTTATGTATATATGTTAGAAGAACTTCTTCAATCAGGAGATATTAGCTTAGAAGAAGGGAAAATGGTCTTACAAGTTTTACGTGAAAATTATGAAACGATTAAGCATAAAAATTGTGATTTAGTTATCATTCGGAAGTTAGGGATTTCTACATGCTTCTTAGTATCAAACGTGGAAGACTTAATTTTTGAAAAAGGAACAAAGATTGTTTTACGTGTTGCAATTATGAATTATACGGAAGCATTAAAAACAAAACTGTTGTAGTGGAGGAGAAATAATGCGTACAGAAAATTTAATTATAAACGGTTACGGTTCATCGAATGGCGGCGAGTTTCATAAAGTACAACTAAATGGAAAAGGAACGGTTAATGGAAACGTTGAATGTGACCAATTCGAATGTAATGGTTACGGTACTGTTACTGGTGATTTGAAAAGTAGTAATGCAAGAATTAGTGGATCAGGTAAAGTTGAGGGTACAGTTAGTGCAGATATGATGCGAATCGATGGGAAAGCGACAATTACACAAGATGTAAAGGCGAACACTTTGAAAATTGCAGGAAAAGGAACAATAGGTGGAAATGTAACCGGTGAAGAATTTAAAATCAATGGCCAAGCGACGATTGATGGTAATTGTGAAGTAGATACTTTTTCTTCAGAGGGACAATTTACAGTTGGTGGATTATTAAGCGCAGATGAAATTAATATAAATATTCACGGCACATGTAGAGCGAAAGAAATTGGTGGTCAAACCATTAAAGTAAAACATAGATTGAGTGCTTTTAGTCGACTATTTAAAACAGTATTTGGCTTACAGTTAGAAGCTGAACTGCTAGAAGGTGACAATATCGATATTGATTATGCTCACATAAAAACGGTAAGAGGAAACAATGTTACAGTAGGACCGAACTGTGAGATTGAGCTGATTGAATATACCGGGGTTCTTAATGTTGATCAAAGCGCAAATGTAAAAGAAATTAAGCAGGTTTAAAGGAAGGGAGAAATCAGTATGGAACATCAACATAGCCTTACAGTAAATGGTTCTGGCAATTCAGCGGGGGGAGATTATAACAAAGTAAAGATACGTGGCGAAGGAACAATCTCTAACAATATGAGTTGTAATGAGTTTAAGACATACGGGACGAGTGATGTACGTGGAAATATGAAAGCTAAACATTATGTCGTGTATGGAGATAGTGAAGTGCAAGGCAATGTAGAAGCGGAATATGTAAAAATATATGGTAATACACAAATACATGGTGATGGTCATATTCAAAAAACAAAAGTTAGAGGTATGATTGAAGTTAAAGGGAAGTTTTCAGGTGATTTCGTAGATGTGAAAGGCGCTTTAAATGTGAAGGGAGATATAGAGGTAGAAAAATTATTACTAACTGGTGGTCTTGAAAGTGATGGTTTGCTTAATGCTGAAAATATTGAAATCTCACTACGTTATGAAGGAAGTAAAGTGAGAGAAATCGGTGGGAAAAAGATTACAGTACGTAAAAAAGCGAGATTTATTCCTTTTACAAGTCATGCTGGAAACCTTCAAACATCAATTATTGAAGGAGATGATATATATTTAGAACATACAATAGCAGACGTAGTAAGAGGAAATCATGTTATAATTGGTCCTGGCTGTGAAATTAGTGTTGTAGAATATCATACTAGTTTTAACCAGAAAGGGAAATCAGTCGTAAAAGAACATAAACAAATATAAGTAGTATGAGGGAGAGCAAGAGATATGGTTGAGAAGAATAATAAACTCGGCTTCGTTGTTGCCGGTTTATTGCTGGGCATCTTAATGGCATCAATGGATAATACCATTGTCGTAACAGCAATGGGAACGATTGTTGGTGACTTAGGAGGTCTTGAAAACTTTGTATGGGTTGTTTCTGCCTATATGGTTGCAGAAATGGCAGGTATGCCGATTTTCGGTAAGCTATCAGATATGTATGGCAGAAAGAGATTCTTTATTTTCGGTTTAATCGTCTTTATGATTGGCTCGGCACTTTGTGGAACTGCTGAAAATATTACACAGTTAGGTATTTATCGTGCCATTCAAGGTATTGGCGGCGGGGCACTAGTGCCGATCGCATTTACTATCGTTTTTGATATTTTTCCACCTGAAAAGCGCGGGAAAATGGGTGGATTATTCGGAGCAGTATTTGGTTTATCAAGTATCTTTGGGCCACTACTTGGTGCATATATTACGGATTACATTAGTTGGCACTGGGTGTTCTATATTAACTTACCACTTGGAATTTTAGCACTTATTTTTATTACATTATTTTATAAAGAGTCACGAGTTCATAGAAAGCAAAAAATTGATTGGTTTGGCGCAATTACTTTAGTTGGTGCAGTAGTTTGTTTAATGTTTGCACTTGAACTAGGTGGCCAAAAATACGATTGGGATTCTAGCTTTATTTTAAGTTTATTTGCTGGATTCGCTATTTTAATAATTGCATTTATTTTTATTGAACGAAAAGTAGAAGAACCAATCATTTCATTTGAAATGTTTAAACAACGTTTATTCGGAATGAGTACAATAATTGCATTATTTTATGGAGCGGCATTTATGTCAGCAACTGTATACATTCCGTTATTTATTCAAGGTGTATACGGTGGTACCGCAACAAACTCAGGATTATTGTTATTACCAATGATGTTAGGTTCAGTCGTAACAGCGCAGCTAGGTGGATTTTTAACATCGAAACTTAGCTACCGTAATATCATGATTATTTCTGCTGTAATTATGCTAATCGGATTATTCTTATTAAGCACGTTAACACCAGAAACAAGTCGTGTACTATTAACTGTGTATATGATTATTATCGGCTTCGGAGTCGGTTTCTCATTCTCTGTACTAAGTATGGCTGCTATCCACAACTTCGGTATGGAGCAGCGCGGGTCTGCGACTTCGACGAGTAACTTCATTCGTTCGTTAGGTATGACACTTGGTATTACAATTTTTGGAATGATTCAAAGAACTGGTTTCCAGGATCAATTAGAAGAGTCATTTAAAGGTATGAGCGGGGGAATGAATACAAATGCTTTTGGAGATTCAAGAGCTATTCTATCAGAATCTGCAAGATCTCAAATTCCACCGCAAATATTAGATAAAATTATTGAAGCTCTTTCTAGTTCAATCGTTCATACATTTATGTGGGCGTTAGTCCCAGCGAGTTTAGCGTTCGTATTCATTTTCTTTATGGGAAATGAGCGCATGGTATATAAAAAAGAGCAAAACAAGATTAATAGTGAAACACCAAAAGCATAAAGAAAAAAGCTCCTTTCAGTTTGGAAAGGAGCTTTTTCGTATGTACGAATCTCAATTAGCCTTCAATAATTTCGTATTCTTCGTCTGCTAATAATAAAATTTGTGTTTTCTTACCTTTATTTTGAACTTCGATTACATCATATGTACCTAAGTCTCTTAGCTTGCTTTGAGAAGCGTTAACCATAACTTCCATAGAATCAATTAAGATATCTTCTTCAATGTATGATTCAGGCAATGCCATATCTTCAGTAGCTAATACACATTCATATAGATTTTGTAAGTTTTCAGCTGTTGGGTTTTGTTCCTCAACATCAATAATGTTTTTTACTGCTTCCATATTTTCTTCTTTTGCTTGGTATACTTTAATTTTAGCCATTGTTTTAATCTCCTTTATAACGTAATCGTAGAGGCTACAATTGATTCAACTAATCATAAGAGCGAGATAAAGTCCCTCTCTAATAGAAGTTTCACTTTATTATAACGCTTTTTTATAAAAAGATGAAATTGTTATGTGTACTTATATAGAAAAATATATATTCTTCACATATTTTGTTCATTATTTGCGAATAATCATGTATTCACTTTAAAAATGAAGCGGAAGTATTGAATGTGGATGAATTAAAAGCAGTTATTAACTAGGTATAGCATCATTTCAATGTAAGTAGATGTTATAATGAGTTTGTATTTGCGTATGATTTATAATTATTTGATTTTTTAATGAAGTACACAACTTCTGTTAAAAAGGAATCATTCTTTTCAAATTTGGATGATTAACGTGTGTTCAATCGAAAAATTGATTTTCAAAGAAAGAAGGAAAGTAAATGATATATGAATCAAATATACATACAAGAAAAAAATTAGTTTCTATGTTCGAGGATTTTAATAATGTTGTTCTACTTTCTTATTTACAAGGACATATGGGCACCGCTTGGGTGAACGATCTCGAAAATCCGACAGTAGCGCAAATCACAGTGGGGATTTTTACTTTTTATGGCGGAGATCCAACCGCGGTAGAAACAGAAGAGTTATTACGTAACATTCCTGAAAGAATTTTAGTAATTGTAAATAGTGATGAGTGGAAAAAGCGTTTAGAAGCATTTCATGAAAGAAAAATAGATAAGATTTTACGGTATAAATTCAAACGAAATATAGAATTGTTAAATCGTACAAAATTAAAATCATTTATAACGGTACTTCCAAATGGATATGAATTAAGAAAAATAGATAAGTATATTGGAAATAACCCAACATTACACAAAGTTTCTGAAGATTTTACAAGTCAATTTAGTTCAATAGATGATTATGTAAATCGAGGTGTAGGTTATAGTATTTTGTATAATGGAGAAGTCGTATGCGGTGCATCATCATATAGTATTTATGATGAAGGTATCGAAATCGAAGTTGCTACTGACCCGAATCATAGAAGAAAGGGATTGGCGACTGTAGTTAGTGCGGCATTAATATTGGATTGTATAGAAAATGGAAAATATCCAAACTGGGACGCAGCGAATAATACGTCTGCCAAACTAGCAGAAAAGCTAGGATATGTTTTTGATAAGGCATATGATACTTATTTTGTGAAAACTAGGTGAATGAAGGCGAAGTTGTACGAATTGTACAACTTAAAAAATTTAAAGGGAACGAATGAAGATGAAAATGTTTGCTATAGAATGGTTGATAACTCCAATTGAAAAATTGGAGAATAATATAACTAGTTAAATGATGAGGAGATTTCACAATCTATTGACTAAAAAACCGGCTTTTTAAGTCGGTTTTTATTTTTAACAGATTTGGCGTATATGTTGTTTGAATAAAGAAGCTAATTAAATAGCATAGATAATTACTTGTTATAATGTGAGGTGTAATACAAAGTACATTAGCTCCTTTTTTACAAAACTCATAACTTAAATAGTAATACATGTTTATCATAAGTTTCTAAACACCAATTATATTTTTTTAGAATAATTGGATGGACAACTTCTTTCGTAGTATCGACTTCAGTAAAACCGTATTTTTTATAAAAGTTTTCTAATTTCTTAAAAGGGAGACAATACACATATTGAGTATGTAATTTTTTCGCCATTTGTACTAAAAATGAAACGAGTTCTCCTGCTAATTGCATTCTCCTAAATTTAGGTAGTATGAAAATACCACCTAACTCAATTGTATCTTCATCTATTTGGACTAACCGTCCTATACCTGCGTACTCATCGTTGTATGTAATGATCGCAACTTTATCCCGCTTTAAATCACTCGGTACAAATCCTATTGATTCGTATTGGATATTAATCCATTCTAAATCATTAGATGTAGCTAATTGAATCCCCATAATTGTTCCTCCTTTAGACAAAAACTAATATTCTCATTATATATATTACGAGGCAAATTGTAATTCATATATGGCATAATAATTAGTGGGAATAAGTGAAAACGAAATCATTTTTATAAATAGTTAAAGTTTTGAAGAAGAGTGCATACAATATAAAGTACTTTCCCTTTCTTCATTCTTGTTTTACGTATATAATTTAAAAGTAATATTTTTATTTTATTTTTTTATATATTTATAACAGAATAGAGGTTTAAAAATGGGCGTTAAAATCATTACGGATAGTGCGGCGGATTTACCGGAAGAATTGCTGCAAGCATATGATATAGATTTAATTCCACTCCGTGTATATGATGAAGCAGAAACAGAGTATTTAGATGGGGTTACATTAAAGTCAGTTACATTATTGCAAAAAATGAGAGAAGGCGCTGCTTACAGAACATCATTGCCTTCACTTGAAACATTCCAAGAAAAGTTTGTTTCTTATGCAAAAGAAGGTAATCCTTGTATATATTTAGCCTTTTCATCTGAACTGTCTGGTACATATCAATCGTCAGTTGTTATTAAAGAAGAAGTGAAAGAAACATATGCTGATTTAGATTTAGAAATTATCGATACAAAATGCGCTTCACTCGGTCAAGGTCTTGTCGTATTAGAAGCCGCAAAAATGGCAAAAGAAGGCGCGTCAAAAGAAGAAATCTTAAACCGTGTCGCTTTTCTAATGGAGCATATGGAGCACATCTTCACTGTAGCTGACTTACAGTACCTTGTTAGAGGTGGACGTTTAAGTAAAGTGGCCGGTTTCATCGGCGGTTTATTAAACATTAAGCCAATTTTAAATGTGGAAGAAGGAAAACTTGTACCACTTGAAAAGGTAAGAGGGAAAAAGAAAGTATTAAGCCGAATTGTTGATATTATGGAAGAGCGTGGAAAAGATCATAAAGGTCAAACAATTGGTATTACACACGGTGATGATTTAGAAACAGCTGAAGCACTAAAAGCATTAATTACTGAAAGATTTGGCTGTGAAGTATTCATTGTAAATACAATTGGAGCAGCAATCGGTGCGCATACAGGACCTGGTGTTATAACATTATTTTTCTTAAATGAAGTAGAGTAAAGGATTGATCTTTTGATCAATCCTTTTTTGTTTTTAATCTGTGATAACCGGTCGATAGGGTATTGGTGACGATAAAATCATTGAAGTTTTTACTGTACCAAAGGGTATAACGATATCAATTATTTCCTCTAATTCTTTCATTGAGTAAACCGCTACTTTTAAGTAATAGCTACTTTCACCTGTTACTCGGTGACACTCGAGTACCCTATGTTCTTCATATATTTTCTCTTCAAATTTTTTACATGGAATTTTTAAATTTTCTATTCTTAAAAATGCTTGAATTGATTTTCCAACTGCATCTAGTGATATTCGTGCTGTATACTTTTCAATTATTCCTACATCTTGTAATCTTTTTAGTCTTTCCGTAACACTAGGACGGCTGAGGTGTAAATGCTCAGTCATTTCTGTAATTGTCATCCTAGCATCTTCTTGTAATAATAGGGTTATTTTCTTATCGATCTCATCCATTACTCATACTCCTTTACAAAATTGAAAGCAAACTTCTGAAATAGTTCCATAATATAAAATCTAATGTTAAATTACATGCACTTTTGAATGTTGAATAGACTGATAACTTTCTATAATTAAAATATAATTGGAGGTGCATGTAATGTCTAATCATTTCAAAGAAACAATTTCTATTAAAAAGGGAGCAGCTTTATACGTCGGAGCCGTTTTAGGATCAGGAATACTTATTTTACCTGGTATGACAGCGAGTATAGCAGAAGGGAGTGCAATTATTTCTTGGTTAATTATGATTTTACTAAGTGTTCCACTTGCATTTACGTTCGCTTTTTTATCGATTGAATATCCGAGTGCAGGCGGAATCGCGACTTTTTCAGAAAAGGCTTTCGGTAAAAATGTAGGAGCAATGATAGGTTGGTGTTTTTTTATTGCAGGTAGCGTTGGGCAAATTGTTGTATCAATGACTGGTGGAATGTATATAGTGAAAGTATTTGCTTTACCATCATATTACACGTACATTATTGCGCTAATTATATTGAGTATTTCTATTGTTTTCAATTTATGTGGATTAAAAATGAGTGGATTGTTTCAAGTATGTATTGGTATATTAACTTTCGTGATTTTATTCGTAACAATTATAAGCTCACTACCTTATATTGAAATAAGAAATATAAATATACATATTTCATTAGACAACATACAGCTGATTTTAGAGGCTTCTTTGTTAATATTTTGGTCTTTTTTCGGTTGGGAAGCCATTGCAAGTTTGGCTCCAGAATTTAAAACGCCTAGAAAAAGAAATATTATTTTGTCTACGGGATTCGCGATTATTATTATTGGATTTTTATATATGGGGATTGGATTATCAGTAATTGGAACGAAATCATATCATATTAATTCTGATAATAGTACAGCTGTAGTACTTGTAATAAAACAAACACTAGGTGATCAATTTGCATGGCTAATTGGATTTGTAGCTTTTATGATTTGCTTAGGGACGACAAATGCATTTATCGCAAGTATGGGCCGTTTAGGCTATTCACTAGGGAAGGAAGAAGTTGCACCTCTTTATTTAGCATGTATTAATGAAAAAAGGGCAGCACCAACAAATGCAGTAAAAGTTGTAGGTTTTATTGCGATAATAGGCTTGTTAATAAGTTTTGTTTTTCATATTAGTATAGATAAAATCGTATTAATACCGAACTCACTAGGGATTGTTACGTATATAGTCGGTGCTGCGGCCGGAATTAAGTTAATAAAGAACAGGTTAGGTAAAATTTTTTCTATAATGGCTTTTACATGTTGTGTAGCGGTTTATCCTTTTATTGGCGGAGTCATACTTATTCCGGTAGTAGTAGCTTTGGCGTCTTTATGCTATTTATATTTAAGAAAAAGTAAACTTGCAAATGGGAGGGAGCAGAATAAGGAATGTTAAAATGCATTTGTTTAAGTTTCAATATTTAGAGATATCTAAATATTGAAGATTCATATATAATTATGGAGGAATTAACTTGTTGTAACTATTTGTAAAAATAGGAGGCTATTAAAATGAATATGCTTATACAAGCTCCAACTAAATGGGATTTATGCAGGCTATATTCTAATGAACAAGATCTTATGTTTTCTATAGAACAGTTAAAAATAGAATATAAAGCAACAAAAGATCCAGCAACCCTTTCACAACTTATACAGGCTATTGAAAAAGCGGAGTATTATTTATATTGCCGTGCTACTGAAGATGATACACCACCCGAAAATAATTTACTAAGTGTAACAATAAACCAATTAAAGAAAGAAGTTCAACTATTAATAGAATCTAGTAGGAAGCAAGGCATTAATGATGATAACTCAAGTATTAAACTACTAGAAAATGAATTAAAAGCTTGGGAAGATATGTACATACAATTACGAAATAAGATAGAAGTAATACACGATAAAGAGACTTTATCTTTTGGACAAGCGAATTATCTTTCGATGAATAGTGATGATCATAATGAAAGATTCAAAGTATTTGATTCTCTTACAAATGCTTTGAATAAGGAAAAAGAGATTTTTGCTACGGTATTAAATCAAATTGGAAGATTACGTTATACGAAAAGTGTTGAAATGGAAGGGACAACGATTTTAAAACAATCCCTACAAGCAAATGGCATCTCTGAAACGGTATTAACTCAAATGTGGAACGCAACGGAACAAAATCTTACGAAGCTAGTAAGTGCTTTAAACGTGTATAAAAAAGGTAAGGATTCAATTACATGGCATGAACTCATGACATTAAAGGAAAGTAATGAGACTGTTATTCCTTTTTCGGAGGCTGTACAAAACATATATGATGCACTAAAAAATGTAGATGAAGAATTGGCAAAGTTCGTATGGAATGCGATAGCGAATGGCTGGGTTGATGCTGAACCGAGAGATAATAAACCGTCAGGTGGATTTTGCGCTCCTTTTTTCAGCGAAAAAGAATCACGTATTTCAATGCGTTATGATGGAAATATTGATAGTGTCAGAGTACTTGCTCATGAATTAGGACACGCTTGGCATTTTTATGTTATGAGTCTCGAACAATCCACTTCATTTTTAGATGATTACTTGCCAATGAGTACAGCTGAATCAGCGTCAATTTTCTTTGAGGTGGTACTTGTAAATCACTTAATAAAAACAGCGGAAAATACTGAAATGAAAAAAGCATTGCTTAGCTGGAAAATTAGAAATAGCTTTAATTATGTAATGGCAATTCGGGCATCATTTCAGTTTGAGAAGAGTTTTTATGAAGCTTGTAAGGAAAGTCCTATAAATGCTGATGAAATAGAAAAATTGTCTATAGCGGCGCAAGAAAAGGCGTACGGAAATGCATTATCAGAGTATCAGCCATTCGTTTGGATGAAATACGTTCAGTTTTATATAGCAGATGTTCCTCTTTACAATTATCCATACACATTTGGTTATTTAGTAAGTTTTAGCTTATTAGAAATAATGAAAGAAAATAAAGATGAATTTCATTTGAGGTATAAAGAATTTTTACGAGAAACAGGAAAGGCTCCAGTTGAAGAACTGATGAAAAAACATTTTGATATTGATCTAACAAATTATGAATTTTGGAATAAAGCTTTTATACAAATTGATAAAGATATTGATGAATATTTGCAGCTTATATAAGGGGAGAGAGAAGTGAATCAACAATATATAAAAGGAATACCGTTTTCTACTTTGGGGTATTCAAGGGTTATAAGTTTATTAAAAGACTGGTTATATGAAAAGCAAGAGAAACCAAGATTTGTAGTAACTGCAAATCCTGAAATTGTTATGTCAGCAAAGGAAAATACAGCTAAATCAAAGCTGTTTAAAAAGATGTTATTATCCGCAGATTTAATTACTGCAGATGGGATTGGCGTAATAATTGGCTCGAAAATATTAAAAGGAACACTGGAAGAGCGTGTTACTGGAGCGGATTTAACACACGGCTTAATAGAACATTGTAATGAAAAAGGATATCGTGTCTTTCTTTTTGGAGCTGCGCCGGAAAGTAATGAAAAAGCATTAGAAAAATTAAAAGAGCAGTTTCCTCATGCTTCTTTTAAAGGACGAGATGGATTTGTAAACGGTGAAGAAATAGAAGAAGTAAAGACTCAAATTCAACAATTCAAGCCACATTTACTATTAGTTGGTTTAGGTTCACCTAAACAAGAAAAATTTATCTATGACAACTTACAAACATTAAACGTTCCACTATCTATTGGTATCGGGGGCATGATTGATATTTTATCTGGCACTGTAAAAAGAGCACCTAAAATAATGAGAGATACTGGAACAGAATGGTTGTATAGATTAATTTCACAACCAACAAGAATAAAGAGGCAACTTGTACTTCCGAAGTTTTTACTATCGGTTATGGCGGAGAGGATTAAAGGGGTTACAAATTAATAAAGGGGACTACATATATGAACAAAATCGGTATTATCGGAGCAATGCAAATTGAAATAGACTTACTTTTAGAAAAACTACAAATAAAAGAGGAACATACTATTGCCGGAATGCCTTTTTATAAAGGAGAGTTCATGGATACAGAAGTTATTATTACTCGATGTGGTGTAGGAAAGGTAAATGCAGCGGCATGTACACAAATATTAATTCATAAATATGATGTGGATTCTATCATTAATACAGGTGTTGCGGGTGGATTGCATCCTGATGTTAAAGTTGGCGATTTAGTTATTTCTACAAATGTTACGCATCATGATGTTAGTAAAAATCAAATGAAGAATTTATTTCCGTTTCAAGAATCGTTTACTGCAAGTAAAGAATTAAGAGAGTTAGCACGAGAAGCTTGTAATAGTAGTAGTTTAAACATTTCTGCACATGAAGGAAGAATTGTCAGCGGAGAATGCTTCGTTGAGGATTCAATATTAAAGATTAAACTTATCAATGAGTATGCACCACATTGTACTGAAATGGAAGGGGCAGCAATTGGGCATGTCGCTCATATAAATAACATACCATTTCTCGTTATGAGAAGTATTTCTGATAGTGCAGATGATGAGGCGCAAGTTTCATATGATGATTTCGCGAAAACGGCCGCGAATTATTGTTCAGAAATTATTGTCGAGATGCTTAAAAATAAATCGAGTAAAACTATTTTGTAGTTCAAAAGTAAAGAATGGGAGAGATTGAAATGTTACAAGCACTAATTTTTGATATGGATGGAACCTTATTTCAAACAGATAAAATTTTAGAATTATCACTAGATGATACATTTAATCATTTATGTTCGCTACAATTATGGGATGCGGAAACACCTATTGATAAATATCGTGAAATTATGGGTGTACCTTTACCAAAAGTTTGGGAAACGCTGTTACCTGATCATTCAAATGAAGTAAGAAAACAAACAGATGCTTATTTTTTAGAGAGATTAATTGAAAACATAAAGAGCGGAAAAGGGGCTTTATATCCAAATGTAAAGGAAGTTTTTAGTTTTATAAAAGAAAATAACTGTTCCATTTACATTGCTAGTAACGGTTTAACGGAATATTTACAAGCAATCATATCTTATTATCATTTAGACCAATGGGTTACGGAAATGTTCAGTATTGAACAAATACAATCGCTTAATAAAGGTGACTTAGTTAAAAACATTATGAAAAAATATGATATAAAAGAGGCAGCG
Organism: Bacillus sp. H1a; assembly: GCF_000633475.1. NCBI lineage: Bacteria > Bacillati > Bacillota > Bacilli > Caryophanales > Bacillaceae > Bacillus > Bacillus sp. H1a. Next base: position 93,761 of record NZ_AYMH01000067.1, read on the forward strand.
GTAGTTGGAGATCGTTTATCTGATATTAACGCAGCAAAAGATAATGGTTTAATTGCGATTGGATGTAAGTTTGATTTTGCACAAGAAGATGAGCTTGCTCATGCGGATTTAGTAATAGATGATTTAATGGAGTTGAAGGGGATATTACCAGAATTGAAGAATACTTACATAACAAATTGAATAAGTTCACAGTCAAATAGATGCTCAGGAGGATATGTTCTTGGGCATATTGGCCGGTTAAGAAGGTTTTATATTTCAAAGGCTTATCGGCGCATCGGATTAGGGAAGTTGTTATTAAAGCAACTATTAAGACATGCGGAAAAGTATTTTCACGTTGTTGTTCTACATACGGATACGAAGCAAGGTGATGAGTTTTATTGCGTAAATGGATTTGTAAAAGGAGAAGATTATAAAGGTTCAAGTCACTATATAAGATTGTAGAAAGGTTCCATACTCATGTACGGAACCTTTCTTATGCAATTACATTCTAACATTCATTTGTTTTAATAAAACCTTCGGATCACCTTTTACATAATAAAAATGTGGATTATTCTCATCATCGTAAAGCATAATGTAAGGTTTTTCGTTAAGTGGGAGAAGGATGAGTACTTCATCGATTGTTGTATGTAACCATTGATTTGTAATAGGAACAGGTTTCGATAACGGGATTTTTATCATATAACCATCTTTCGGAACGACATTTAAGTTTTTAAATGGGCCAGTAATTGATTTTGCATATTGAACTGCTTCTTTTTGAATAGCGACATCTAAAGATTGTTTTTGAACTACCATTTCTTTTTTGCAATCAAATACTTCGATTTGTTTATTTGTATTTGCGAATGCATTTGTTGATAATAAAAAGAAGAGAAGAGTAATGACTCCTATTTTTTTGAACATAAAACAACACCTCACACTTACTATACCCTCAATTGTTGTAAATATTTTTCTGTCACATTGATGTAACAAAGAAATTGTATGATAGGAGATCATATAGTAACTATTGGTTTCAAGGTAACGGAGGAAAGAGAATGAAAGTATTAATCGCAGATGATGAACAAGATATGCTGAAGATTTTAAAAGCGTATTTTGAAAAAGAAGGCTTCGAAGTTTTATTAGCGAAGGATGGAGAGGAAGCACTTCAAATATTTTATGATGAGAAAATTGACTTAGCTATTTTAGACTGGATGATGCCGAAAAGTAGTGGTATTACTGTCTGTCAGGAAATAAAAAAGAATTCGAGTGTAAAAGTATTAATGCTTACTGCGAAAAGTGAAAGTGAAGATGAATTAGCAGCACTTCAAAGTGGGGCAGATGAGTACGTAAAAAAACCATTTCATCCAGGAGTGCTAATAACGCGAGCGAAAAAGCTCGTACAACATGATGATGTGATTCAAGTTCAAGATTTAAAAATTGATTTCACCAAAAATAAAGTATATAAAAATGAGAAAGAATTAGACATTACAAAGACAGAATTACAATTAATAAAATGCTTTTTAAATCATAAAGGAACAATTTTAACGCGGAAAAAATTGTTAGATATCGTCTGGGGATTTGATTATTTTGGAGAAGAGCGAACAGTTGATACGCATGTAAGAAGATTGCGTAAAAAAATTGGAGAAAATATAATAAAGACGCATCGCGGTTTAGGATATAGTTTGGAGGAAGAGTGTGAATAAGCTTGGGAAAAAGTTATTTTTCAGTATTTCTTTAACAGTTATCCTTATTTTTTCGATCTCTTTATTATTGATTAACTATTTTTTGCCAAAATATAATATATACAAAACACGTGAAAGTTTAGATGGAATTACAGCACAAATACAGTCGATACCGAGGGAACAACTTGATGACGCTATTCATAGTATTGAAAGCGAAGATAATGTTACGATTGCGTACACATCAATAAATAATTCGGAAGATGATATTAATGATGAATTACGTCTGCAACTTACAAGAAAGAGAGTTGCACTAAATAAACTTTGGATTACAAAAGAAGAAATTACGAAAGTGAAGAACGTTGGGCAATCAAATAAGATTTATGATCAAGAGAAGATAAAATCTAGTTTTTTTGCGAAATACATTGCGAAAGATGATATGTTGATTTTAGTAGGAGTTTCTATCGCACATTCCAATGAAGTGATAAAAACACTTAACTCATTTTATTTATACATTATAGGTTTTTCAATATTTCTTGTCGTTGTACTTGTTTGGATACTTTCAAAAACAATTACAACTCCATTGAAAGAATTAAGTGATGTCGCTGAAGATATTTCAAATCTAGATTTTAAAAGAACGAAAGTGAAAACGAATGATGAAATAGGTGATTTAGCAAATAGTATTAACGTCATGAGTGATAAATTGCATGAGGCACATCAAGATTTAACAGATCGAAATGACCACTTAAAACGATTTATGGGTGACGTAACTCATGAATTAAAAACACCAATTGCATTAGTGAAAGCATATTCTATGGGCATAAAGGACGGTTTAGATGATGGTACGTATGTGGATACAATCATTAAACAAACAGATCAAATATCAAACTTAATTGAAGAACTATTACGATTTTCTAAACTAGAAAGAGATGTTTTGCAAAAAGAAGAATTCCCTATTGAATCATTAGTTCAAAGCATAGTAGATAAGCATAAGATTGAACTGGAATCGAAAGGAATCCATATGCAGGTGGACTTTAACACTGATAATTCGATTGTTTATGCAGATATAAATAAAATGAGAATGGTCTTTCAAAATTTAATTTCTAATGCGATAAAATATACAACGAATCAAAATATTAAAATCACATTAGAAGAGAAAAATGATTTTGTGTATTTTCAAGTTCAAAATGGAATTGATACTGAGGGAATTAAAGATATAGATAAAATTTGGGAGCCTTTTTACGTATTAGAATCTTCTCGTAGTAAAGAAAAATCAGGGACAGGATTAGGTCTAGCGATTGTAAAAAGTATATTAGAAAGACATGGGTTTGAATACGGAGTTTCGGTAGAAGATGGGGAAATACAATTTTATATGTATATAGATAGGAACTAATTGTTGTTAGTTCCTTTTCTATTATTTAAAAAAGATTCGAATGTTCTACAAATTTCTCAACTGTTTATACAAAATATAAACTGAATTTTCTGTAATTTTAATGTATAGTAAGAGAAGGAATATATGGGAGGGAAGTGCATGGAGAAAAAGAAATTAGCAATTACGCTGTCGACTATATTATCTTTAACAATTACTTCAGGAGTTTCTAATATGACTGCACATTCAGAAAGTAAGGAAGGGGCCTCTGTAAAAGGGAGTGATATTAAGTTAAATGGTCAAGTTTCAGAAGCTTTAATTCCAAACACGAAAATTGAATTAGAAAATGGGATGACGAAACCAATCTATTCTCTTGATGAATCAATTATTGAGAATTTATTTGTAGAGACAGAAGTTGATAGTGATCGAGATGGTAAAAAGGATCGTGTATCTATTAAGGTTATGCGTCCAAAGACTGATCCGAATGTGAAAGTTCCTGTTATATATGAAATGAGTCCATATCGTGCTGGATTAAAAGATGTTCCTGTTTATAATGTCGATGAAGAATTGTATGCGTATGAAGGAAAACCGTATGCAGCGGTTAATCTTGGTTCGTACGGCAATTATTACGTTCCGAGAGGATATGCAGTCATTTTAGGGGAAAGTATCGGTACTGGTAAATCAGATGGATGTCCGACAACTGGAGATGAACAAGAAATACTTGGAACAAAGTCTGTTATTGATTGGGTAAATGGACGTGCAAAGGCATATACAGAGGATGGTAAGGAAGTAAATGCAAATTGGTCTACGGGTAATGTAGGTATGACAGGAGCTTCTTATAATGGGACATTGCCAAATGCTGTCGCAACGACTGGAGTTGAAGGTTTAAAAACAATTATCCCAATCGCGGCGATTAGTAGTTGGTACGATTATTATCGTGCAAATGGGGCGGTAATTGCGCCAGGTGGTTATCAAGGGGAAGATACAGATAATATGGCGGAAGCAGTACTGACAAGAAAGAACCCTGAAGTTTGCGGGCAAATAATTAACGAACTTACTGCTGGACAAAATCGAAAAACAGGTGATTATAACGATTTTTGGGGTAAACGTAACTATGTAAAAGACGCTAAAAATGTGAAAGCCAGTGTGTTTGTTGTTCACGGTTTAAATGATTGGAATGTAAAAACGAAGCAATTCGCACAGTGGTGGGAAGCTCTTGGTGAAAATAATGTTCCTCGTAAAATGTGGTTACATCAAGGGGGACACGGCGGGACAACAAGTAATAACTGGCAGCAAACGCAAAATAAATGGTTCGATTATTGGTTATATGGAATTGAAAATGGAATTATGGATGAACCGATGGTAGATGTGCAACGTGAAAATAAAACGTGGCAAAAAATAAAAAATTGGCCAGATCCGGCGGCTGTACCATCAAAAATCCGTATGTATTTAAGTAATAAAGCAGTCAATTTGCCATTAAGTATGGGATCAGTAAACAATGTTTTCTCATTTGTAGATGATGCTAAAATAAAGTCGAATCAATTAGTAGAAAACCCAGAGCTAGAAGTAGCAAATCGATTAGTATATACAATGCCTGTACTACAAAAAGATATGCGAATAAGCGGTACGCCGAAGATTTCATTTAAAGGGAATATTGATCGGTCTGTATCAAATTTAACAGCATTACTAGTTGATTATGGCGGAGCAAAGCCTGAAATCGTAACGAGAGGTTGGATGGATCCACAAAATTTGAATAGTATAAATAATTCAACGGTGATTCAACCTGGTAAAGATTACACATTTACATGGGACATGCAGCCAGATGATTACGTATTTAAAGAAGGACATCAAATAGGAGTCGTTTTAATCGCAAGTGACTACGATTATACAATTAGGCCGAAAGCAGGAACAAAGCTAACAGTGAAATTGAGTGAAGTGACATTGCCTATTGTAAAGTAAAGGTTTATGAGATAAATGAGAATGGAGAGCTTACTAAGGTAAGCTCTTTTATATTGAGTGACTTTGATTACAGTACAAATGAAGCAAAAAGGTTAGTAAGTTTGTTTCGTAATGAAATATTTGAAGAAGTATCTAAAACTAACCTTTTTGGAATGATATTTATATATGTATGGGCATTGGATCTTCAATCTGATTGGGATTATAAACAACATGTAGTAAGTATCTTTGAGTCCAAAGGTGGAACGGTATATTTTGTAGAACTTGAAGCAGAACTGGGTGAAAGATTAGGACGTAATAAAAGTCCACATAGACTAGAGCATAAACCGAAAAAAAGAGACATTGAATGGTCTGAAAAAAATTTAAAAGATACGATGAAAAAACATAGATTAAACTCACTTCATGGTGAAATTAAAAAAGAAGAGTATATAAAAATTAATAATACTCATTTAAGTGCGAAAGAAGTAGCTTTAATGATTAAGGAGAAATTTCGATTGTAAAATACTTAAATGCTGTTACGTTTTCATCGTCCAAGCATTCTCCTAATAACCACATATACTATTTATATTAAAGCCGGTCACTATTATAAATGGACTGCTATTTTAATGTAAATGACACTTTAGGAAATTAGGGGGAATAAATTTGGAAAACGAAGAACAAGGAAGAATTGAAAATCAAGTGTATTCTAATCGGGTAGTAAGATCAGAATTTGATGAGAATTGGGAAACTTGTATTTCAAAAAGTGGTTATGTAATCTACAAGGCTACAAGTGATCATGCTGAAGTAATAGTGCTTCTTTCAGATGGTTCAAGTAAATTATTAATCTTCGAAAAAGGCGGTAAAGTAGTAGTAGGTGGCGGTGGGACGAGTCATTACAGCAAACCGCATATTGCAATAAACATTTAAGGTAGAGCATGTTAATTGAGAAGACACTGGAAAAACGGTTAGCCATTCATGTTTAGAGCATGAAAGACGAACCGTTTTTATTTGTTGAAGGGAGTTTAGAAGAACTTGAGTTATTAGATCGATAGGTGAACTACTCGCCACTTAGCAAAGCTTGAAGTGGGAGCTTCTCAGTTCCACGACGAAAGCAACCTTTCATCTCCCTGAGCGTTACTTTGGAGTGTTCCAACCCTAGATGTCCAACGCTTGGACGCTCTTTTGGTACGGTTGATATTTTACGAAGGAACCGAATGGCTTGGTTTTCGCACTCTATTTTCTTCCTGCAACCTTATATATCAAGTTATCAAAGAACTTCATATAGCTAGTTTATCAAAAGCTTTTGGCTATGCCAAACCGAAATTCATCTCCCACCTACCGTTGGGCTAGCGCCCTTCACACG
>NZ_AYMH01000068.1:0-45837 GCF_000633475.1 Bacillus sp. H1a
GTGTCGCGCAAATAACGCTTTCGTTAAGATCCATGAATCCATTCATTAGGTGAAAAACTTTTATAGAAGCACCTTTTTGGACAAATTCACCAGATGGATTAACAGAAATTTCGTGTTATTCTTAACATGTTGAATAACCCAATACATTCAACAATGCTCTTGATTGCATACTTAGTATGTAACCATCCATCCAGATACCTTAGCTAATACGTCTCCCTAATCGTTGTAATTGCTAAGGTATCTTTTATCTTTTTAGATGCCCTGTGTGCAGGGCCTTTTTATTTCAGTGATGATGCTCTTTTTCCCATCTAGTTAGCAATGCTTTTAGTCCCATTTCTTAATAAAATTCAAATTTTGTCTTACTTCACATCAACGCGCTTTTGGCTAGCTTCCCTGCTAAACCCGTCTGGATACCTTTTTGCTAGTTTGGCAATGTTCATTTGAGCAATATCTTCTAAGGTATATCCAATTTCATAAGACATGATTGAAATGTAGTACAAGATATCCCCTAACTCTAAAGCGATTTTATGAGTATTTCCTTCTTCTTCTCCTGGACAATGAGCCGGATCAAAACCATGACCATGAAAAATAGCTTTTTTTACAATATCAGCAACCTCACCAGCTTCCCCCGTAAGCCCTAATGCTGCATTTAAAATGCATCCACCGAAATCGTTATTTGTATTCCATGTACGTAATGTCGCTTCTTGGTATTGATCTAATTCACAAATTTGATTGATATTCATTACAGCTTGTCCTCCCTTTGATTTACTGATTAATTTAGTTGCTGCATATACACCGTTTTCCATTGCTTTCATTTTGATTTCCCCTTCCTATTTAGCAAATCCCTAATCCTATCGGACGATTTTCAATCATATACTTATCAGCCTGATCTATTACGAGGAGCGCCACCTCTGCTTGGTGTCTCCTTAACGTTTTTGCCATCTTCGGTAAACTCATACCTTGACTCCACATTTCACGAAAACGTATAACGTCCCTTTCATCCCAAATGAAGTTAGCTTCTTCTAAAGCGATGTATATTTTCAAACGTGATTCCTTCATCGCTTCATGATTTCTTGCTACGCTCATAAGCGAACCTACCTTCTAAAAATGATTATTTTATCTTTTCAGTAAACTTAGTATCCACGCGATCAACTTTACCGTTAACCCAAACTGCAACTTGCTCACCAAATCCGCTCACTGGTGGATTAACCGCTGTAACATTTCCATCCTTAACTATATAGAGCTTATTACTTGTAACATCAATTTCTATCTTTTTCATACCTTTTCTCACTTCATGTACTCGACAACATCCGGTTTAAAACCACTTCCTAAATAAACCCTTACTGGAATTATTTCTTTTTTATCCCTTGCTGCCTTACACAATTCTTCCGCTGTTTCCCAGTTAAAAAGCTTATTTACAGCTCTTTGAAATCTCCAAATTGCCATTGCATATTGTTCAAAGATGTCATAACGATCATCTTGTTTAGTTGTGCGCGGTAATTCATCCGTACCCTTTGCATTCCTTGGAACTCGGACACGTACATCAGCATATGTAACGCGTCCAGTTCCTTTCTTCATATTTGCTTTCCTTACATCAAACTCACAAATTGCTGACTCTACATCGAAAATATTTAACTGCTTAGGCATGTGCCATCCCACTCTTTTCAAGAAAGTCCAGTAATTCTGTTGCCCCTTCCTTACTCAAAAACATTCGGCCGCCCAGCAATTCCATGTTTGATTCGGAAACTTCACCAATTACAAAGCATGACTTTTCCTGTTTCCTTAAAACGATGTTTTCCCCATCAACATGAAAGTCGAGTGCCGTTCCTTCAGCAATCCCCAAAGTTCTGCGTAACTCTACTGGAATTACTACACGGCCTAGCTCGTCCACTTTTCTTGCAACACCTGTGTTTTTCATACCTTACTCCCCTTTAGTATTTTTATATTTGCTTAATATCTCATCCAAACGTTTCTGATTGTCTTCAAGATCATCACTTCGAACTTGCTGTGGTTGTTGTATTGGTTCAAGTTCTTCTCGCTGATGTAACCATTCTGGTACAGCTTCCGTTTGTTTGGCATAACCTTTACCAGTACGCTTTTTACTTTGTTGTTGTCTTCGGAATTCTGCTTGTGCTGCTTCTACATCTTGAATTCTTTTAAAGCCTTGTTGATGCCAATCTTTTAGAATTCCTTTTGTATAAGACCAATTACGTTTATTGTTTTCTAAGGTGATTTTCATTGCTTCAACTACTAATGATTGGTTAAGATCATCTATCCATTGATTAATTTCTTCTCCCATGAATGGAGATATATGTCCAAAATTTTTCATATAAAAATCGATTGCGAGATTTTCTACTAGTGGTTTTTCTTTTTCTTCTTCTTGTCCCCGACTCTTGCCACGGTCCGTTAACGTATCGTTATACGAGTCGTCAATGAATGTTTCAATAAGCTTCTTCATGGATTTTTGCTCTATATGTTTACAGATTGGAATTAACAACGATATATTTTTCACATCTTTTAATTCTTTCTCTATTAAATCCTCAACTGGTTTCCCAGCTTTTTTTAGGTTGTATTTACCCCAATTAAAAATGACTAATTCTCTAGTTTCATTATCGTATTTTATTAGCTTGTGATAGTCTTCAAAACGTTGCATCAAAGCCTTTATAGTCTCGTGTGAATACCCTGTTTCAAAGGCCATTTGTTTTTTTGTTATTTGATATACACCGATCTGTTTCGTTTGTGGATTAGTTAATAAATATAAGAAAAAGTACTTATCTTCTGGTGTAAAGTCTTCTTGAACCTTCACATCATTCCAAAATGAAGTGTGTACTTGTCTGAATATCGCCATCTTTTTACCTCCTAGTACAAATCACAATATGGGCTTGTCCACTTTTGATAATTCGTTTAATTTCATAATGCGGATAACCAACACTGAAATATTGCTTTATCATCTGTTTTAATTCTTCTTTGCTTTTTGCTAATTCCCAGAACTTATTAGGTAATAGCACTTGATATTCAATTAAATCCATGTACTATTTCCCTACTTTCCGTGGTATACTTATAACACTTGTTTTTTGTTAAAGGCCTCACTGCCATGGGTCTTTTTATTTTCTTCTACATCACTCCAAGCCCATTTTTTTATTGGTTCGTAAGTGATGTAATACAGCCATACAACGCATGCAATTAACACCCCAAATATCGCTAACAATATTGGATTTCCCACTAAATCACCTCCTTTTGCGCTTCAAGCCACGCTTCCAAATCCTTTTGTAAGAAAAGTAATTTTCGCCCTTCTCTTATCACTGGAAACTGCGGATGTTTTGCTAATTCATACATTCTACAAACTGCAATGTTGAGATAAGCAGCCGCTTCTTTCACTCGCATTACTTTATTTGGTTGTGATTTTTGATGGAATTCAGCTAACGCCGCTCTGATCTCTTCTCTCACAACTTCACGAATAATTTCTTTTAACGATTCCTCTAAGTTCATACATGCCCCCCTACATCATCTCTTTGTTTCCTGCTTGCTTTTCCATCCACTCATAAAACTTATGAGTAACAATCATCCATCGTTTACCTTCACGAAATGCTGGAAATCCTTCGGTTTTAACAATTTCATACATTCTGTTCTTACCGACCCCTAAAATCTCCATCGCTTCTTCTAATGTAAGTAACGGCTTTTTGTTAACGAATTGTGACTGTTGGTTTTGAAGAAGTTCTATTAATGGTTGGATTGCTTTTGTTACGGCTTGTTGGATTTGTTCTTCGATGGTCATTCATTCACCTCATTTCTTGAATATGTGACTTTTCACAATCTAAATTTTGTATCAATTCCAACAACTCTTGGACTGCATCTTCTTTTGTATAATTTGGATCATTGTCTAACGCATAGATAATATCCATTAATTTCGTTTGAAGATGTATAATGCGATACTATTCCTGAAGTTGATTCATTTGCTCCCCTCCGAAAACAACATTTTGTTGGGTTTTTAATTTTAAAAAATATATTCAGGACATTTATCGAATACCTTTGATATAGCTAGGGCAACCTCTAAACAAGGTGTTCTAACACCTTGTTCAATCATTCCATAGTAACTTTCGGTAATCCGAACTCCATAGTCCTCTTTTAATATTAAAACTATATCTTTTTGGAATAATTTTTTACCTTTTCTGAGTTGAGTTAACTTAGATCGCTTTTGAATCACTTCTTTCTCATACACAACTTTTAGTTGTTTGTAAACACAAAAAACAATTTTTAGTTGTATTTTTTATTTTTTTTCATTCACCCAACTGTAAGTTGTATAATAAATGTAAATACCCCTAAGAAAGGAGTACTTATGTCTTACATTAAAGAACGATTGAAAAGATTAAGAAAGCTACATAACCTAAAACAACGTGATGTCGCAGAATATCTTGATATATCTGAAAGTGCATACGGTTATTATGAACAAGGGCGCAATGAGCCTTCATTGGAAAGCGTAAGAAAGTTAGCGGAGAAATATGATGTTTCAGTTTCGTATTTACTTGGCGAAACGGATGAAGAAGGTAATTATTCGAAAACCCCAGATGAATATGACTCCATCACAGAAATCTCCAAATACATACAGCAACTCGGTATAGATAATATGGGATTTTTCGATATTGAAAAGTGGAAAAATCTTTCGCCAGAGGATGTTGAGGAAATAAAAAAGCACTTTGATTATGTTGTATTTAAAGCGATACAAAATAAACAAAAGTAGCTTAAACAAAACCATTACAATATTAAATATCCAAAAAGTACAAAAAGCCCACTTCACGGGCTTTTATTTTTACAGTAAAACAAGAACAAACGTTCCTTTTTTAACAATGAGGTGAAATTCATGGACTGGTCGTATCAAACTACCCTACTAGAAGATTGGATAACTACATTTTATCAACAGCTTGGGATTTTAAAACCAAATGACTTATGTATTGAAAAAATCGCTCAACTCTGTAATATCATACTTTTAAAAGATGACATTGACTCATACTACATAGCAAATAATTATTTAAAAATGATTGTTATTGATTCACGCTTATCTAAAGAAAAACAAAAGGAAGTATTTTTCCATGAATTATGCCATATCCTGCGCCACACTGGCATACAAGGGATTATGCCTAATGCTTTTCGTGAATTGCAAGAATGGGATGCGGTACGTTTTACCAAATATGCAGCTATCCCCTTTCATATGCTAAAATATATTAATCCTGCAAAGGATACTATGGTCGCTGATATGTCTGAAGTATTTCAAGTTACTCCTGAATTATGTAAGCAGCGTCTTACACAAATTCAAAGGAAAATACAAATCAAGGAGTGTTTAACATGAAAGGACATATTCGAAAAAGAGGTTCCAAGTGGGCAATAATAATAGACATTGGCCCTAATCCTGAAACGGGAAAAAGGCGCCAAAAATGGTTTTCTGGATATAAAACGAAAAAAGAAGCACAAGTCGACATGGCTAAAAGAATCGTAGAAATAGAAGAAGGCTCATATATTGAGCCCATAAAAATGAGAGTACGTGAGTTTTTCCTTCAATACCTTGAAGCAAGAAAGATAAACCTTCGAGAAACCACGTACTACAACTATCGAAAACATATTAACAATCATATTATACCAAAACTCGGAAACATTCCAATGCAAAAATTAAAAGGTGTAGATCTTGAAAAGTTCTATGGTGATCTATCTGAATCTATGAAGCCTGTTACAGTTCGAAGTATTCACCAAATTATTCGTACCGCGCTTGCTTATGCTATGAGACACGAAATTGTGAAAAAGAATGTAGCTGATGTAGTAAGCCCTCCTAAAGGTGAAGAAAAAACTGTAAATACATGGTCAGAAGAACATATACTCTGCTTTTTAGACAATGCAAAAGATAGCAGGTACTATGTTGCATACCTATTAGCTATCACTTGCGGCATGCGTAAAGGGGAAATCTTAGGGCTACAATGGAAGGATATTGATTTTGAGAGAAGAACTTTATCTGTTAATCGTTCCCTCCCTCATATCACCAAAGAATTTCATGAACCTAAAACATCTACAGGAAAGAGATTAATTGTTCTACCTGAAATTACCCTACAGGCACTTCAGGAACATCTTCAGAAAATATATGAAGAAAAAGAACGGTATGGCGATGGGTATAATAATTATGATTTGGTCTGCCCTACTTATAATGGTAACCCTTGTAATTTCAGAAGTTTGACACAGCTCTGGAAAAAGCTTATAAAGAAAAGTGGGGTTCCTGATATTCGGTTCCACGATCTGAGACATACCCATGCAACATTAATGTTGAAACAAGGTATTCATCCGAAGATTGTCAGTGAACGATTAGGACATAAAAGAGTAGGCATCACATTGGACACCTACTCACATGTTGTACCAGGCCTACAAGAAAAAGCAGTCGAAGATTTTGCAAACAATCTATTTCAAAAACACTAATGTTTGCAAAATGTTTGCAATTACGGATTTTGCATAAAAATACTAGCTTATCCGTGTGACAATGGAAGGAGTCAAAAACATGAGAGAAATCAAGTCTGACAAGGAATTCAAAGACATCATCGCAAGCGAGGAGCCAGTAGTTGTTAAGTTCTTTACTACATGGTGCCCGGATTGCGTGCGTATGGACAACTTTATCGGAGATGTAATGGAAGAGTTCAATAAATTTGAATGGTATTCTATTAATAAAGATGAGTTACCAAGTATTGCTGAAGAGTATCAAGTAATGGGTATTCCAAGCTTACTTGTATACCAAAATGGCGAAAAGCTAGGCCACTTACATAGTGCAAATGCAAAAACTGAAGAGCAAGTTACTGAGTTTTTAGAAGCTTACTAAGAAACAAAAAAACCTCTGGATAATTTTTCAGAGGTTTTTTATTTGTTTTCACAATGTTCTTTCGTATTTTTCATGCAAATGAACATATATTAATGCTTTTCTCCTCTTCTACTTCAAGAAATCATTTTTTATCATTTCTTATATATTCTTCCTCCGGGGAATTACAAACCATCATTTTGAGAAAAATATATACGAATGGTATTAATACGAATCATTATTGGCACCACTCCTTCCTTATGCCCTATTCATCGTTAATTGTTTAACAACTTTCCACTTTGTACTTTTCAACATATTTTTCCTTAGCGAAACTTTGTTATCCCCTACTTAAAAAGCTATAAAACGTCAACAATGTTTGTATAGACCCACACGACTTTCATTTGATACTCTATTTATAGAAAGAAATTCCTTGTAGGAAGGTGAGTGATTAAAATGGATTCTCTTTCTCATAAAGAAGCTGATAAAGGTGCTATTGTCAGCATTATGGCATACATATGTTTATCCTCTATGAAAATCATCATCAGTTATATTACCCTCTCTAGCGCATTACGTGCTGACGGTTTGAATAACTTAACGGATATCGGTGCTTCTTTAGCTATATTAATCGGTCTAAAAATTTCTCGTAAGCCTCGTGATCCAGATCATCCATATGGGCATTCACGTGCAGAACAAATCGCATCACTTGTTGCTTCTTTTATTATGGCAACAGTCGGATTAGAAGTTGTCATTAGTGCAATTCAATCGTTTTTCAATCCGAAACAAGCAGCACCTAATGTACTTGCTGCTTGGGTTGCTTTATTTTCTGCTGTCGTTATGTACGGCGTATATAAGTATACGAAAAAGATTGCAATTCAAACAAAGAGTAAGTCGTTAGAAGCCGCTGCAAAAGATAATTTATCCGATGCACTCGTAAGTATTGGTACAGTAGTAGGTATAGTCGGATCACAGTTCAAAATGCCTATTTTAGACCCCATTGCTGCTTTAATTGTTGGTCTTATTATTTGTAAGACTGCATGGGAAATTTTCGTAGAAGCTTCCCATATGCTAACGGATGGCATTGATCCTGATAAAATGGATGAATATGCTGATGCTGTAGGGCATATTTCAGGTGTAGAACATATTGTAGATATTCGCGCTCGTATGTATGGGAATCAAACGTATGTAGATATTACAATTGAGGTAGATGCTCAAATGGATGTTAGCGAAAGCCATTGCATTACTGACAATATTGAAGATATGCTTCGAAAAAAATTCGAAATTTACCATGCTCACATTCATGTGGAGCCCATGCAAAAAGAACCTATTATGACATAGGTTCTTTTTTAATGAACGCCTTATGAAATATAACACATAAAACGAGCCAGCTACCGCCCGCTGCCCACCCTGCTAGTATGTCAGATGGATAGTGAACACCAAGGTAAATTCGGCTAACTGAAATAGATAATACAACAAAGCTTGCTATAAAAATAATCAACAACTTTTTATGCAATGTAATACGATCTTCTGTAATTGTGACGTATGCAATAAATCCTAAAAAGGCAGTAGCATTCATCGTATGACCGCTCGGAAAGCTATATCCAGTTGCTGTAACAAGCTGTGACACATCAGGTCTTGCTCGTTCGTACCATAATTTGAGCATACTGTTCAAATAACGAGATCCGTAATAATTAATTGTTAGAAGCAATGCACTTAATATTTTTTTTCTAACAAGAAAATACATTACGAGTATAATGAGTAACGGGAAATATATTCTTTTTGAACCGATGAAGGACACCCAAGTAAAATAGGTTGTCAAATAATCGTTTCGAAAACTTTGAATAAAGTGTGCGACTACATTATCAAATTTTTCAATACAAGCGGTATGATACGAAAGTGATAGTGCGACAAAACAAATGAGTAGTGTACAACTTAACAAGTATAAATGTCGATATCGTTTCACATACATAACCTCACTATGCAAAAAAATGGAGCGGTTGTTTTAGTTTTCCTCACCATTTCTTTTTTATGCATAGTTTATTAAAAAATATAATTGTTAATTTTTTGCTGCATCGTCGGAATATCTTCGCTTGTTACTGTAAAGCAAATAACCTTCTCATCAAAATCTAGCGCTTCTGCGAATAAACCAGCTAATCCACGTGATTTTCTATCTACTTCCATAATAATTTCTAATCGGTTGTGAGCACGTGGCAAGATTAATAATTCTAATTCATCTAATTTTCCATAATGCTCACCTGAGACTGGAATGAACTCAAATTCTTGCGCAAATGGAACTTGATTACGTAAACGATACGGCAATTCTTCACATTCTATATGACGCGCTTTAAAACCTAATTGATTTACACTATCTAAAACACTATTTAATAGTGCATTTGGCAGCACCTGAATATAATCACGGTCACTAGGATCAATACTTCTTTTAATATCAAGACCCGTATGAACCCAAACCTTTTTCATACCAAGTGTAAGTGGTGCTTCAATTGGCATTGGAAACGAAAATGGAATTTCTATTTTTTCATTTGGCTCTACAGAAAATGGATCTGTTAAACGAACTCGCTCTAAATCATATGTTGCCGTTACTTTTTTATCATCGACTTCTCGTACATACGATGTCGATAACGTTAAGTAAATGCTTTCAATTTGTTGGCTAACTGATCCTCCAGTTATATGAACCTTCCCTACAATCTCTTCTCCAACTATATGTTCATCTTTTTCAAGAACAGTATCTACTTTTGCATTACCAATACCAACGCTTGCTAAAAACTTTTGAAACATGGGGTCTCCATCCTTTCTAAAGCGTAAGCTACATCTTTTTTCAAATCTTGTACATTCTCATAATACGGCGTTTTTATTTGTAACATTCGCATAAGTGTTTCACGATTATATTCTTCCAACACTAACTCTTCAAACCATGGTTTTTCATGTTTTTCAGTAGATTCATAATCAGCATACAATAAAAATAACGCGAAATGACCGAGCGCATAAAAATCGCTACGAAACTGAACTTCTCGCATCAAAGCTTGTTCACCTTCATAAATGGTAGCTCGTTCATCACCTTCACCTTTAAATTTAGCCAATCCAAAATCAATAATACTAATTTGATTTTCTTTCATTAATATATTCGGAATGCGTAAATCTCGGTGAATAATACCTTTACTATGAAAATACGAAACAATCCCTAATATTTCATATAAAATTTCAAAAACTTCACGTTCTTTGTATATATGACCCTCTAAGAAAATATAATCTTCAAAATTCTTACCTGGCATATACTCCATCACAAAAAAGTTCTTTTTCTTCCATATGAAATGATCATGTAGACTAGGAATTGTCGCATGATTTAATGTTTGTAAAATCAATTTCTCTTGTTCAAATGATTTTCTACCAGACTCATATCTTTGTTTACTTTGCCTCAATTGTTTTAAGACTTTATTTCTATTTATTTGCAAATCATTAACGACGTATGTAACCCCATAGCTACCCATTCCAATTACTGATTCAATGTTATAACGCTCTGCAACAATTGTATTTTTTCGCAGTGGTCTATCAAATAAAGCTAGTACACGACGCCATTTCATCAGCTACTTGAAAAGAAGCTACGGCTTTTGCGTTTTCTTTTATAATGCTGGTGCCCATAACCAGACGAACGTCGTTTATAGTCGCTACTTGAATAAGAGCGCCCTCCATGGCGATAATCACTACTCGAATACGAACGATATTTTTTCTTTCCTAATATAGAATCAACAATTTTTTTGAACATCCCTTCACCTCTTGAATAAATTTTTTTTTAATTATACCAATAATTCTTATCTATATTTGTGACAAGTTTGTAAAGAGTAAAAAACGACGAGTTGAGCCCGCCGTTACTTTCAATCTTCCTCTTCATCAAATACTTCATCAATCATGCATTTCTCTAATAAATACTCAAATGTAATATCTGCCAGGTCCTCGATTTCTTCTCTTTTTGGAACGTATCCTCTTTCAATTAGTTGCTCATAAAAAAACTCCGCAATCTCTTCCGTATCAATTACGACTTCAATTTCCTTCATGAGCATCACTCCTTTATTTCTGTTTTATGAAAAAATCTCAAAATTATGTATATGAGATTAGAAAAATAGTTTTTCTTTTTTATAGGTCATATCATGTGGACGAGGTGCATACGATGTTAGTACAAGCTATTCAAAGGGGGAAATAATAATGGAATACCAATATGAAGTAGAGCAAACAAAAGAAGAGTTCATGCATGAAGATAAATGGGCAGACTCTCTTATTAAAGGGCTTTTTATTTTTTTAATAGTTGTAGGCATACCTTACACTGCATATGTTGTTGTTCAATTTATTCTCTCTTTCTAGTTAACTATTTTTTCTCTGTCAATTTAACTAAATAATTATGAACAACATCCATTACAATTTTATATTCTTCATCTTTAAATGTATCGAATAATAATTGATAATCATTATAAATATCTAATAACCCATCAATAATTTCTTGGCGATTCGTCTTAACACTCACTTTTTTCGAATTGTTAATTGATTTCAATTTTCCCAAATCTAATTTATTCATACCAGCTTTATCTTGTTTCATTTTCTTCAAAATTGCATTTGCCGTTTGAGCATTGGCAAGTAATGTTAAATCTGACTCATCAGCCTCTAACCATTCACCATCAGTAATTCGTGACAATTCATATATTGTATCTTCCCATGCATCATTTTTATATCTCCAGACTTCTGTACGAAAACCAACAATACGAAAAACATCTTTATCATATCCAGTTACTTGCACGAGATCACCAAACGTAAAGTTATAATTTAATTCAATCCACTCTGTGTCGCCCTTTTTCATTTCTTGCTCCGTTACATGCTGCAGAGTTTGCTCTACATAAAATCCATCATGATTATTTACTTCGTATACATAAACACCATCTAAAATCTTCATATTTGTAATTTTCCCAACGGTTCCATATAGCGTAATCACGACTATGTCCCCTACGTTATATTTAGGTTGTTTTTTTCTTGCCATCTATATCTCTCCTTTTTTTGACGTCGTGATTTTGATAACAGTATATGCAACCTACATAAAAACGCTTATCACAGAAGCTTATATTCAGAAATTTTTTCGATAAAAAAATATAAACAAGTAGAATTTGTATTTAACTCAAAAAAGCTAGTATTTATACTAGCTTTCATTAATCATTTATGTCCTAACAAAAAGACGTATTATAAATAAAAAAACATAAGGAATACCTCACTTCCTAAAAGTAATGTATTCCTTATGTTTTCATTTACATAACACTTCAATATCGTTATCTCTCTTGCATGTATAAATCCCATGCTTCATCAAATATAGACATACTTTCTAGCATTCCACTTAACTCTAAGTATGAACTAATTTCATCATAGTCTTCAGATTGCTTCGGAAAACTTAAATCATCATACATCGCCTCTGCTAAATCTGATATTTCATTTCTAAATAAAGCTGCACGGTGCTTCATCATATAATGGTAAAATGTCTTTTTCAAAAATATTCCCTACCTTTCTAACTTGGGTACATTATACAAGGCAAAAAAGAAAAAAACCAGCATAAAAGCTGGTTAAAAGTCGAAATAATTCCTTTTTAATAATCGTGGCCTTCCCATCAACTCTTCATATGTTAGTTGTTTTGGCAAGTCTTTCGTATAAATTAAAAACAACTGATCTTCAATTTCTTTTACAGTATGGTCTGATTGATAGTCCATACCACATGAGGAACAAGAAATACATGGTGTCTCTTGGATTTCAATGGCTTTCGTACCATCTGGTAATTCCCAATATACAGTATTCAAGCTTTCTTTCGCTTCTGTACTGTCACACCACATACAATTCATACTGCATCACCCTCAGTTTTTTTGTCATCTTCTAACTTAGCCACTTGTGCTTGATACTTTTTATCTTTTAGTTGGTCACGCTTATCACGTTTATCTTTTAAAGATGCATGAGTTTCATTATCTTCGTAATCTTTACGACGATTCATACGCTGTAAGTCATCTGGAACAAGGTTAAATTTCTTATCGCTCATTAGACCTGCAATACCAACGTCAGAACGTTTCTCTTCATAAGTCGGATAAATTTCTTTAAAGTAGCCTTCTGCTCTTCCTGGAATATAATTTTCTGGCTCTGGATACGTCGTAATAACACCTTCAAAGTTACGAAGAACAACTTTATCCGCACTTTGTGAAATTAAATAGTTTGGCTGTAACGCAATTTTTCCGCCTCCGCCAGGTGCATCAACAACGAACGTTGGTACCGCATAACCAGATGTATGTCCACGTAAGCCTTCAATAATTTCAAGACCTTTAGAAACAGGAGCACGGAAATGACCGATACCTTCTGATAAATCACATTGATAAATGTAATATGGACGAACACGAATTTTTACTAAATCATGCATAAGTTTTTTCATAATTGGAACGCTGTCAT
This sequence comes from Bacillus sp. H1a, assembly GCF_000633475.1. Lineage (NCBI taxonomy): Bacteria > Bacillati > Bacillota > Bacilli > Caryophanales > Bacillaceae > Bacillus > Bacillus sp. H1a. The sequence goes on from NZ_AYMH01000068.1 coordinate 13,298, forward strand.
TAATTCCAGCTAAAATTACCGCTTGGTTTCCAATTGGAACACCTGCATTTGCAAGCATTTCACATGATTTTTTCGATTCTTCTGTAATTTCAATTGAAGTATTGAAGTGTGTATTTAACCATACTGGATGGTATTTTTTAATAATATTACATAAGTTCTCTGTAATACGCTGCGGGAATACAACCGGTGCTCTCGTTCCAATACGAATAATTTCCACATGTGGAATCTCTCGTAAATTTTTTAATACATATTCTAAAATTTTATCGTTAATTAGAAGACCATCACCACCAGAGATTAATACATCTCGTACTTGTGGTGTTTCACGAATATAAGCAATCGCATCATCTAATTGTTTCTTCGGTACACCCATTCCAATTTGTCCACTAAAGCGACGGCGTGTACAGTAACGACAATACATAGAACATTGATTTGTTACTAAGAATAAAACGCGGTCTGGATAACGATGCGTTAATCCTGGAACTGGTGAATCTTCATCTTCATGAAGAGGATCTTCTAAATCATATTTTGTTTTATATAACTCTTCCGAAATCGGTACTGATTGCATCCGAATCGGACAGCGTGGGTCATCAGGATTCATTAGCCAAGCATAGTACGGTGTAATGTTTAACGGGATCGTTTTCGTTGAAATTTTAACACCTTCTTCTTCTTCAGGTGTTAAATTAATCACTTTCTTTAAGTCATCTAAAGTTTTGATCGTATTCGTTAATTGCCAAACCCAATCATTCCATTGCTCTTCTGTAACATCTTTCCATAATTCGATATCCTTCCAGTGACGATTTGGTTTGTATACATCATGTAACATTGCTATTCCCCCTTTTTATACGCTCATCCTTTATATAAGCAATAATTATGCCAACTTTATATTCTTGATAGGTAAATGTGAGAAGTACCCTATTACATAAGGAAAAAAATATTTTTAAGTGCTGTACTAAAACGATATATAATATCATATTCATTACTTTTTATATATGTAAACGCTCTTTTATTGGTGCAAACACACAAAAACCGCCGATTATTCGGCGGTTTTGTCGTACTTGCTCAGTTTATATTGAAGCGTTTGACGCGGAATTCCTAACATTTTGGCTGCTTGCAAAATATTCCCTTCCGTTTCAATTAACGCTTGATCTATTAATTCTTTTTCTGTTTGATGAAGAGCTTCCCTAAGCGGTAATATACTTTTCTTCTTCGGAGTTTTCTCTTTCCGAAATGTACGCGGTAAACAATTAGCTGTTAATGAACTTCCTTCCGCAATAATGACAGCATGTTCTATCGTATGTTTTAATTCACGAACATTTCCGGGCCATTGATAAGCTTGTAATCTTTCCTTTGCTTCCTTATCAATTTGAAGTACTCCTTTTTTATAACTTTTATTATATTCTTTCAAAAAATAAGACGCTAATAACAATACATCTTCAGTTCTTTCGCGAAGCGGTGGGATATATAACGAAAACACATTTAATCGATAGTATAGATCAGTACGAATTTTATTTTCTCTTAAACATACTTCTGGTGGCTGATTCATCGCCGTAATAACACGAACATCTACTTTTCTCGTCTTATTATCACCTATGCGGCGAATAACCCCATCCTCTAATACACGTAGCATTTTCGCTTGTAAATCAAGCGGCATTGAATTAAGTTCATCTAAAAATAATGTCCCTCCATCCACAAGTTCAAATAATCCAGCCCGTTCAATTGCCCCTGTATAACTGCCTTTTGTCGTGCCAAACAGCAAACTTTCTAATAACGACTCCGGCAAAGCTGCACAGTTTTGTGCAATAAACGGCTTATTTTTTCGTTTAGAAGCTTCATGAATCGCTTGCACAAATAGCTCTTTCCCCGTTCCAGTTTCACCATATATTAAAACATTCGCATCGGTTGGCGCTACTTTTTGTGCTAACTCTTTCGTCTGTTTAAAACGGGAATCATCAGTTACAATTGTCTCGAATGCAACATGCTTTTTCACCGTTTTTTTGCTAGTCGATCGTTTTATTTTCGATTGTAGATCTACAATCGTATCAGTAAGCTTTTGAATTGTAGAATAATCTTTCGCAATTTCTACAGCACCAGCAATATTTCCATCTATCAAAATAGGTAACGTCGTATTTACCGTACAAACGTCTTCCCCATTTAAATTTTGGTAATGTTGAACTTGATGTATGATTGGCTTTTTTGTGTTTAATACTTTCATCAATGTACTTGTTTCTCTTGATAATGACGGGAATGCTTCTAATAAATGCTTTCCTAGCACATTCTCAATTTTAGATCCATCATGTTTTGCGGCAACTGTATTATAAAAGATTGTAATCCCATTTTCATCTACTGCATGTATGGCCTCATCTATACTGCCCAAAATCGCTTCAATGACTTCCTGTGTCGAAACTGCTAGCAATGTCATCCCCCCTTTTGCCAAAAATTCAGCAAATTCAATGCCGAATTTTTGGCATCCCTCTGTGCGATTATAAGCATGACGATTCCGTTCTATTATTTTTATTATGATTATTTATATTTCTTTTACCTATTTATAATTAGATAAAGTGAAACTTTAATCAGTGGGGGGTGTTCATCCCCCACTGATTATTAGTTGAACCAATCGGGCGTTTACGGGCAGTTGATCTCCCACCTAACTCCCTCTCATTCTCCGAATTTTGAGGTGGGAGTCTTACTGCCCGGTAATGCGGGATAAATCTTTTACCCATATATTCATATCTTCCAACTTATCAAAAATGTAACAATTATTCGCAAGTCTTCCTGTGTACCTATAGCCTAGTTGATGAAAGGCTGCATTCATACCGAAAGAAAGCGAACGAGCAATTGTATAGGAACAAAAAATAGATTTTTCTTGGAGCTCTTCCTCTAACTTAATTAGTAAACTTTTCATAAACCCATGTTTTCGATATTCAGGTAAGGTAGCACAATTCGTTAATTCTGCATTTCCTTCTTTCACATTCATTTCAGCAGACGCTGTACTAATAATTTGTCCGTCGAATTCATATACGTAGTAAATTGTATCGTCTTCCTTCATCGTCTGCTTTACATAACTCGCTTCATTTAAAGGTGTTGGATAAACTTCAAATACCTTTCCAAAGACGGTTGCTAATTCTACTGCGTCTTCTTCGGTCGCTTTTCTTAACACAAACTTCTCTGGGATTTCTTTTTCCTTTACTTCTTTTGCTTTTACACCGCTTAAAATAGTATCTTCTTCAGTCCAATGAATACTATTTCGTCTTTCCTCATTATGATATTTCACGAAGAAGTACGCATCGTGTCCTTGAAAATAGTGAGGTATTGTTGCTTCTAATAAGAAACCGAAAGAGAGCCATGTTGAAACATGCTCTCCCTTTCCTTTTATAATACATTTAGTGAAAGAATGCTTCTCTGCTAATTCATCGATTGTTTGTATAATACTTTCAACATTTCCTGTATAGTGGTCTACTCTAATACGTTTATTAAAATAGTCTAAAACTCCTTCTACTGTATAGTGCTTCGTCTGTTCTCTAAAAGATTCATAGTATTTCATTTTTTCACCTCACACCAATCTAGTAATGTACATGCAATAATTTTTGCGGCAGCAATCATTTTATCAACTTCTATATATTCGTTTGGATAGTGTGCTACTTTCGTCTCTCCTGGGCCAAATACTATCGTTGGTACATTAGCGATTTGTGTGAACAAACCTCCATCTGTTCCCCATGGAGATGCTTCTATAATCGGTTCGTTCCCTTCAATTTCAACAAAGTTATGTTGAAGCGTCTTAATAAGCTCATGCTCTTCATCAAGCTCACCAGGGACCCATCTCGCTCCAAACCATTCCACTTCTACTGGATTTTCCACAAACCAACTGTCCACATCATTTAATTCACCGATCCAGCTTTCAAATTCTTCTTTTGCTGCCTCTATAGTCTCATTCGGCGCAATACCACATCTTCCTTCTAAAATTAACGAATCAGGAACAGAACTTGGCCAGCTACCACCTTCAATTTTTCCAATATTAATTGGAATTGGAATCGGAATTCCTTTAAATAACGGATCTGTAATTCGACCATTCCTCTTCTCTTCTAATTTTCTCAAATGCTCTACAACAAACATACTTTTTTCAATTGCACTTACTCCTTCATAACGTGTACCACCGTGTGCTGCTTTTCCTTTTACATGTAGGCGAAACCACATTGAACCTTGTTGTTTCGGGAAAAACTTCATATTTGTTGGCTCTGGAATAATAACGCCATCTGCCTTATATCCACGTAAAATAGCTGCTAAAGTACCCGCACCACCACTCTCTTCTTCTATAACACTTTGAAAATGGATATCGCCTTTTAATTCAATACGAGACTCAATAATTGCTTCCATCGCAAGCATAAGTGCGACATTGCCACCCTTCATATCCGTCGTTCCACGGCCATATATACGATTCCCTATTTTCTCACCACTATAAGGATGATGGTCCCACTGATTTACATCCCCTTCTGGTACAACATCAATATGTCCATTTAAAATCATAGATTTCCCATCACCACTACCTTTTAAAGTTGCTACAATGTTCGGGCTGTCTGAAAAACTTGTGCGCGGTGATACAAAATAAGGATGATCTTTCATTTTTGTAAACGAAGGCTCCCAAATATCGAGGTCTAGACCTAACTCACGCAATTTTTCAATAACAATTGCCTGCGCACCACTTTCATCACCAGATACGCTCTTTTCTTGAATTAATCGCTTTAAAAATTTTACACTTTCTTCTTCATGACTCTCAATATAATCACAAACTTGTTTTTTTAATTGCTCCATAGATTACAACTCCCCTCATTCAATTACTAGTAAATTTGAGCTTATATGAAAATCAGCCGCTGTATGTCGTTTTACATCTTCTACTGTATATGGTCCCATTAATTCTTGTAAAACGAGTCCACTCGTAGTCACTTCCATAACAGCCATATCTGTAATAATTAAATCTACACATTTTTTTGAAGTTAATGGCAATGTACACTCTGAAACAATTTTTGCATTTCCATATTTATCGACATGATTCATCACAACAACGACCCGTTTCGCTTTTTGTGCTAAATCCATTGCTCCCCCAATACCTGGAACACGTTTTCCCGGTACAATCCAGTTCGCTAAATCACCATTTTCACTTACTTGTAATGAGCCAAGAATCGTTACATCAAGTAACCCTTTTCGAATCATACCAAATGCTGTGCAGCTATCGAAATAACTCGCTCCTGTAATAAGAGACGTTGGTAAACCTGCTGCGTTACATAAATTCTCATCTTCATTCCCTTTACTAGGCGTTGGTCCCATACCTACAATGCCGTTTTCTGCATGAAACATAACATTCATATCTTTTGGTAAATGATTCGGTACAAGCGATGGAATCCCAATACCTAAATTTACAATCATGCCATTTTGAATTTCTTTCGCTGCACGTCTTGCAATCTTATCTCTCACTTCTACGCCCATACCCATTTCCAATGCACTCCTTCCGATGGCACGATATAATTTACGAATACACCTGGAACGACAATTTCCTCTGGATCTAGACTTCCAAGTGGAACAATTTCTTCTGCTTCTACAATCGTTATATCCCCAGCCATGGCTACATGAGGATTCATATTACGAGCGCTTTTATCAAATACAAGATTGCCAAACGGGTCCGCTTTTTTCGCATATACAATTGCAACTTCAGCTGTTAATGCTGTTTCAACTAAATATGTCTTTCCATTCATTTCAACTGTGCGTTTGCCTTCTTCTACAATCGTATCAACACCAACATCGACTAATATACCACCAAGCCCTACGCCGCCAGCACGAATGCGCTCTGCTAAAGTTCCTTGTGGAGAAAACTCAATTTGTAATCTTCCTTCATTTAACTGTCTTCCCGCATTTGGATTTGATCCAATATGAGAAGTAACTAAAGATTTAACTCTTTCATTCGTAACAAGACGACCGATTCCTACATCGGGAAATCCAGTATCATTTCCTATTAAATTTAAATTCGTAACTCCTTTTTCTAAAATAGCCTGGATTAAAGATGGAGGGGATCCGATCCCTCCAAATCCCCCAAACATTAATGTCATATCATCATGGAACAAAGAAATTACTTCCTCTATTTCTTTTAATTTACCAAATGTATTTGTAATAGTTGTCATGCGATACTATGCCCTCCTTTTTGCATCATCTCTTCCACACTCTTTGCAAAAATTGAAAGTAATTCATCTAATTCGGAATATGTAGTTGTCATTGGTGGTGCCACAAGCAGTGCACTATCCTCTTTTCCTGCTTGCCCTGAAACAGCTTGGTATAAGAGAAGTCCATTTTTAGCTGCAACTGAAATGAGCTCCGACGCCTTTGTAAACGGTTGCAATTCTATTCCAATCAGCAACCCTTTCCCGCGCACATCGGCAATGATTGTCGATTGTTGCTGAACTTTCTGTAACCCTTTTATTAAATATTCTCCCTTTTCCGCTGTTTTTTCAGGTAGATTATGTTTCTCCATATATTCAATAACAGCTAAAGCTGTCGCCGCAGACAATGGATTTGCACTTAGCGTATGCCCGCTCATAACAGAACGTGATCCTCGTAAAATCGGCTCCATAACGCGGTCACTTACAATTGTCGCTGCCATCGGTGTATAACCCGCTCCTAATCCCTTACCAAGCGTCATAATATCCGGCTCTACACCCCAGTGCTCCATCGCAAACCATGCACCAGTACGACCGAGCCCAGTCATTACTTCATCTGCAATAAATAAAATATCGTAATGACTACAAATATCTTTAATTACTTTATAATATTCTTTCGGTGGGACAACCGCGCCCCCAGCTGCTCCGATAATCGGTTCAGCGATAAAAGCTGCAATATGCTCTGCACCAATTCGATCAATTGCTCTTTCTAGTTCAGTCGCACAAGAAAGCTGACAAGTTGGATACACCTTTTGGACAGGACATCTAAAACAATATGGAGCTGGAACAGTTGGGTAATCTTCCAAAATAGACACGAAACGTTGTCTGCGCAGCGGGTGCCCAGACATAGATAAAGCTCCCATTGTAATACCGTGATAGCTCATCCACCGTGACAAAATTTTATGTTTCCCTTGAATACCACGCTCCTGAAAATGCTGAATTGCGATTTTCATAGCTGTTTCATTCGCTTCCGTACCACTATTCACAAAAAAGCTCCAGTTCAAATCGCCTACACTTAAGTCACTTAACTTCTTCGCCAACTTTTCAGCTGGTTCACTCGTAAACTGTGATCTATAAACGAAAGCAATTTCCTCTGCCTGCTTTTTAATTACCTCCGCAATCTCTGCTACGCCATGTCCGATACCTGCCGTAATCGCTCCTGACGAACCATCAAAATATTTATTTCCATTTTGATCATATAAGTACACACCTTTTCCATGTGAGATCATTGGATACGGCTGACCAACAAGTGGCTTAATTAAGTAATCGCGCATAGCGCTCCCCCATTTCTCCAATTTGTATATATATATGAAGAAAATTGACGTTTCTTTCATAAAAAAGAATTCTCTGCAAAAGCAGTGAACATATCAAAAAACTATTATAAAATATACAAATGAGTGCTAAATATTAGTATAAAACAGAAAATTCAGAACTTAAATCAAAGACCAACCCTTGCCTATACGCTTTCATTACCCTCCCTTATATAAAATAAACAACTAAACAATTATTCTCTTAATATAATGTCAGCTTCCCTCATTTGCTGACATTGTGTAAACTTCGACGGAACTCCTGTTATTCTCCTTCCTATTCCATTACTTTATATTGCATATTTTTAAACAAAATTCGACAATACACTTAGCCACATGGATAACAACCACTCTTACTTAAACATTTAATATCAGCTGTTTAGTACAATAAAAAAAGAACCGATTAACCACATTAATCAGTTCGGCACGACGCTCTTTTATCCGTTATTACCTTATCCAACAACAATTACTAAGATTTATAGAAATACTCATTGTGCAAATCCATAATTCGTACTACAGCCTAAAGCACGTAATCCTCCATAACTACATTCCAAATAACTATCGGGATATCCACATCCAAGGTGCCACTCCTTCCATCAAAGTCAAACTACCTTTCCTTTATAAATTATGTAAGACAATTATCACTTTGTATGTGTGTTTGCCTATAAATAAAAAAATCCCTATTTTAACTTTTCTCATTTAGAAAAGCAAGTTTTTCGCATAACCCATTTCCCGCTCCGCATATAATTGTAATGATGATAAAGGAGGAATGTTCATGGCTCAATCTGAAATTGAAAAATATGGACAAGAGGCTACACGTTACGAACAGCTCGCCCGTTACTATCAATACCGTAATCCTAAAAAGTATGTAGAACTATATATGAAATACTATGATGCGATTACAAAACTTGTACAGGCATATGAAAAAAGAGATTCACAAGAAGCGACTTTACCGTCACATATGAGAATTTTCCACTCAGCTCCCAATACACCAGCTGTTGATATTATAGTAAACGGACAAAAGGTGATTAAAAATATTTCTTTTAAACAATTCAGTCCTTATTTATCTTTAGTGCAAGGAAAATACCGTATTGATATTATCCCTGTCGGAAACGAAACTCCAATCTTCTCAGCATTAGTACCAATAATGGGGAATCACACTTATACTCTTGCAGCGATCAATAGCGATAATCATCTCCAATTACAACCTATTCTTGATAATACTCATTTACCATCTGGTCAAGCAAAAATACGGTTTGCACATCTTTCCCCAGACACCCCAGTTGTAAATGTAGATTTAAAAGATGGTGATCATTTATTTGAAAATGTACTCTTTAAACAAATAACAGATTTTTTACAAGTTAGCCCCGGTACAGCGGATATTGAAGTTTCACTTGCTGATACAAAAAAAGTACTTTTAACCATACCTAAATTCAACGTTGAACCAAATACAATTCACACAATTTCAATAGTAGGTTATTCAACTGAGGATCCAAAGTTAGAGGCCGTTATGCTTACAAATTAAAACAGTCTACACCATTCGTATGGTGTAGACTGTTTATTTTTGGAAGGCAATTTGAAATTCTGTCCAATCATTATTCGAACGACACAATATGGATCCGTTATGTTTTTCTACTATTTGTTTACATACGAAAAGTCCAATACCAGTTCCTAGCTTTTTAGTAGTTACAAATGGCTCAAAAATGGTTTCTACATTTTCTGCTGGAATCATAGGCCCATTATTTTTTATAACAATGCGAATAGTTGTATCCTCTTCAAATACATCAATGATAATTTTCCGCTCTTCTTTCATTGATTCAAGAGCATCAATCGAGTTCATTAAAATATTTAAAAATACTTGTCTCACTTCACTCCGATATCCAACGAGCGGAATTGGGTACGGCAAATTCTTTTCAATTGAAACATTTGCATTCACTAAACTCGGATACAAGAACTGTATAATATCTTGAAACAAGTCATTAAGCCAAAATCGTTCAGATTCATTCCACATTTCTTTTTTCGATACAAGTAAAAATTGCGAAATCCTAAAATTTAATTGATCTAATTCATGCGAAATAATATCTAAATACGATAGATTAGGATGATCCGTCTTTAATAACTTTACAAATCCCATAATTGAAGTTAGTGGATTACGAAATTCATGCACAAAACTAGCCGACATTTGCCCTAAAATCGTAAGCCTTTCTTTATGTGTTTCATTTATATATTGCTGTTTTTCTTCTAAATTTCTCGATATAATTTCTGAGTATTTTAAAACGGTATAATAAATTAATTTGTCAAAACAAGTATGTATTTTGGCCATAATCGGTTTCAGTTCACGAGCGCTTACATCCAATTCGCACATTGCTTCAAAAAGTTCATTTCTTCCCACATTTGCATTGTAGACAAAATCTCCAATATTCGCATCTGCCCCTGCACGCTCAATGGCAATTTTTTCACATAATGGCTGAAGATAATTAATGTCTTTATCTTCCATAATAAGTTCGATAATTAACTCTAATAAATTCTCTCCATTTTGAACTACTTCGTGTTTAAATGGATCTTTTTCGGAAATTATCATTTTGTTTTTCCAGTTCTCTACGAATTGGTGCCTGTTGTTTTTCAAGTGCGAACAAAATACTTCTTTAATATCCTTATCGATTGGAAAAACCTCCATTCCCTCCATTTCCATACGACGAATACCCTTTATATTTTGAATATTAACACAAAAAATACATTTCGTTAATAGATTATTGTCACATTTTGTTAATTTCTGTTGATAAAATTTTTTTCCTTCCTTATTTAACGAATTTATCGAAAGAATTCTCCTTCCTCAAGCGTGTGAAGGGCGCTAGTCCAACGGTAGGTGGGAGATGAATTTCGGTTTGGCATAGCCAAAAACTTTTGATAAACTAGCTATATGAAGTTCTTTGATAACTTGATATATGAGGTTGCAGGAAGAAAATAGAGTGCGAAAACCAAGCCATTCGGTTCCTGCGTAAAATATCAACCGTACCAAAAGAGCGTCCAAGCGTTGGACATCTAGGGTTGGAACACTCCGAAGTAAAGCTCAGGGAGATGAAAGGTTGCTTTCGTCGTGGAACTGAGAAGCTCCCACTTCAAGCTTTGCTAAGTGGCAAGTAGTTCACTACTTTGTATTCATATATCCCTTTTTCCTTCTCACTTTTTAATTTTTTCGCATTCAAAACGACTTTTTTTGCATCCTTTTTAATTCTTGCGTACAATAGGAAGTGAAAGGTGTGAAAAATATGGTAAATAAAAATGTGGAAGACTATCTTCAAGAGGGCATTTATGGCCAAAAGCAAAACAAACCAGAAGAACGTAATATGTACTTAACTACATTACGTGAGCGCGTAGAAGTCGCTTTAACAATCGGTCAAGTAATGCAAAGTAATGTGTATACAGAAGTAACGGGTAGCATTATGCGTACTTCTCAATCATTACAACTATTCCTAAATGGTAGCATTGCTTACCCACATTTATCAAAATACATTAAATTAGCAAATGAAAAAAATGTTCCTTTTACAATTGTTCAAAATAAAGGCACAGAAACACCAATCGGTTTAGTACTATCTCATAGCACTGCTGTAGATAAAGAACAAATTTATGTTGAAGATGATATTTTCAAACAAGAAATGAAGTAATATAAAAGGTACACTTGTTTCATCAAGTGTACCTTTTACTTTATTTTTTAATACAAACTAATTTCATTTCTGTCATTTCTTCTATTGCATATTTAATTCCTTCACGTCCCGTACCACTCTCTTTCACACCACCATAAGGCATATGATCTACTCTGAATGTTGGAATATCATTAATCATGACACCACCGACTTCTAATTCATCAATGGCACGCATTGCTTTAGATAAATTATTTGTAAATAAACCAGCTTGTAGACCGTAGCGCGAATTATTTACTTGCTCTAAAGCCTCATCAAATTCTTTAAATGTATTTACAGTCATAAGTGGGCCGAATACTTCTTGACACTGTACAGACACATGTTCTGGAACATTTGTTAATACCGTTGGTTCAAATATCCTTGCATCACGCTTTTTACCACCGTATAAAACATTTGCTCCTTCCTTTATAGCTTCTTGCACCCATAATTCAATTCGCTCTACATCTTTTTTCGAAATGAGAGCAGATACATCTGTATCTTCATGGAGCGGATCACCTACAACTACCGTCTCCATCGCTTTTTTTAACTTCGTAAGAAATTCATCCATTTTCTTTTCATGTACAAATACACGTTGTACCGAAATACAAACTTGCCCATTGTTAACAAAAGCTCCCCATTTTACACGTTCAATAATCTCATCCGTTAACTCCACGTCTTCATCAATAATAACTGCAGCGTTTGACCCTAATTCTAACGTCACTCGCTTTAATCCAGCTTTTTCCTTAATACCAATTCCAACTTTTGGGCTTCCTGTAAAAGTAATAGAAGCGACATCATCGCTCTTTACTATTGCTTCTCCTACAATTGAGCCTGGTCCAGATATAATGTTGAAGGCACCATTTGGTAATCCTGCTTCTTCAAATAATTCAACTAATGCGTAAGACGATAATGGCGTTTGATCAGCTGGCTTTAACACAATTGTATTTCCAGCAGCAATTGCAGGACCTACTTTATGCGCTACTAAATTTAGCGGGAAATTAAATGGTGTAATAGCACCGATAACCCCTATTGACTTTCGGATTGTATATGCAATACGCCCATCTGCACCTGGTGCAGCGTCTAATGGTAATGTCTCACCATATATACGCTTTGCTTCTTCTGCTGCAAACTTATATGTTTGAACAGTGCGATCTACCTCTCCCCTTGCAGCACGAATCGGTTTTGCAGCTTCTTTTGCAATAATCTCTGCAAACTCTTCTCTTCTCTCATCCATTTTTTGTGCAACCTTTTCTAAAATAGTTGCGCGATCGTATGCTGATAATTTTTTCATTTCTTTCATTGCATTTTTAGCTGAAGTAATTGCTTCCTTAACATCCTCTTCTGTTCCTTGCGCAATTTTCGCTAATGTTTCTTCAGAATATGGTGCATACAACGGTTTATACGTCCCTACTGATTTCCATTCTCCATTTATATATAAATTCTTTTTCATAATGGTTCTCCTTCCGAATATTTGTATACAATAATATATTGCATTTATTTCACCTAGTGAAAGGTCTGACTTATATAATTGTATCATAGCCCAAATTTACCAAAAAACATTTTGCTCAAAAAAAACTCTGCTACAAAGCAGAGTTTACGAACTAATTTGTTCTTGTAGCGAAATCTTTTTTTCATCTCCTACAATAACGATCGGTTCTGATTGTTTCGTTACTTCTAACCTCTTAATATAGTGTCCATCTAATTCTTTCACACAAAACTTATAATTTTCAATTTCAATGGTGTCACCTTCGGAAATCTCAATATTTTTTGTTAGGATCCAACCACCGATCGTATCGACATCATCATCGTCAATAGTCAGACCTAATAATGCATTAACTTCACTAACAAGTACTTTTCCCTCTAAAATTGTTTTCGTCTCACTAACTTGTTGAATTTCCGGCTGTTCATCAGTATCGAACTCATCTTGAATATCCCCTACAATTTCTTCTAAAATATCTTCAACGGTAACAAGCCCTGATGTACCACCATATTCATCAATTAATATGGCGATATGTGTTCTTTCTCTTTGCATTTTTAAAAACAAATCATGTATTGGGATTGATTCAATAACTAGAATAATTGGTCTAACATATTGCTCTACTGTCTTTTCATTAACAGCTCGATGCTTCACAAAATCTGTAAAAATATCTTTAAAATTCACAAAACCTATTACATGGTCCTTATCGCCATCAACAACCGGATACCTCGTATATTTTTCATGAGACATTTTTTGCAAAGCCTCTTCAGCAGGCATTTCTTTGTTTAATATATTCATCTCGGTTCGTGGTACCATTATTTCTTTCGCAATACGATCATCAAATTCAAAAATTTTATTTACATATTTATATTCAGATTGATTAATTTCTCCATTTTTGTAACTTTCTGAAACTAATAATCGCAATTCCTCTTCTGAATGCACTTCGTCATGTCCTTTTGGTGGCTTCAACCCAAAAAACTTCGTAATTAACCGAGCTGATCCATTTAAAAGCCAAATGAATGGAAATGCAATACGATAAAACAAAATAAGCGGCTTAGCAACAAAAAAACTCACTTGTTCTGCTTTTTGAATCGCGAATGTTTTTGGAGCCAACTCTCCTACTACTACATGAAAAAAAGTGATAAACAAAAACACTAAAGTTACAGCAAAAATGTCTGCGAGTTGAGTAGGGATGTTCCAATTCGCAAAAAACATATCAAACATATGCTTAAGCGCAGGTTTACCTGACCACCCAATCCCAAGAGCTGTTACGGTTATTCCTAACTGACAAGCTGATAAATATTCGTCTAAGTTTGTAATGACTGTTTTGACAGATATTGCGCGATTATTTCCCTCTGCAATTAAATAATCAATTCGAGAACTCCTCACTTTAACAATTGCAAATTCTGCTGCAACGAAAAATGCCGTTAAGGCAATTAAAACAATCACTATACTTATACTATATATATCCAAATACTTTTCCTTACTTACAATGTAAGCAAGGAAGCCACCTCCTACTTAAATTTATTCAAGTGAAGTAAGCATTCTTATACTCTAATAAAATTCCACATTAGCAACCACCTTTTTATATATTATATGCATACATAAAAAAGATATTTATAATTATGATAATCTAATTAGCTTATCACCGTCAAACTATAATAATTTCAATTTTTTGATAAATGAAAAATAAATTTATGTAAATCGTATATGCTAAACAGCTAAATTTCGTGAAAAAACACTTTCTTTGCCGATTCCACACTTCTTTTGTCACTCCTGAAGGGAACTTACTATATAACTCGAAATCATTCAACAGGATATATATAGGAGGGATTATTTTGGAATATAAAACACCATTTATCGCAAAGAAATTAGGTGTTAGCCCAAAGGCTGTCGTCCGGATTGCACAACAATTAAATCTTACGATAGGAAAAAATAAATATGGTCATTTTATTTTCACACAAGGTGATTTAGATCAAATGTTAGAATTTCATCGTTCTCAAGCAGATCAATCTCATAACACTCCACCTACTCAATTAACATCGTCAAATGATTTTGAACAATTAGCAGCTCAACTAAACACAATTACGAGAAGACTAGATCGAATGGAAGAGCAAATGCAAGATAAAGCAAATGATGTCGTTACATACCAACTATTACAACATCGCCGCGAAATGGAGGAAATGTTAGAGCGAATTCAAAATCTAGAAGGTGCCCTAAAGAAAGAAGAACCAATATATATTACTCCTGATGCAAAAACAACATATGTAAGAGAAAAGAAACCAAAGCGTCGTAAAATGATTTTTAGTATATTTGGACTATAACCTTGTAGACCCTTATTACAAGAATAAGGGTCTACTTTTTTGTATAAAGAAAGATGTCCGTGATTAGACACCCTTCTTAAAACTATACATATTCATATAGTTTTATTTTGTTAACATAATATTTTTACTGTATTCTGCAATAAGTGCCTGTGCATGAGCATTCCCTTGAATAATATCACGGAATTCTTTCAAAGAATACAAATGTGTAGCCCCTTTTCGAGCATGAATTCGTACTGGTACACCTTGTAAAGTATCATGAAACTGGAATGGATTATCAATCGGTTCAATTGGAAAACCGAGTGTAAGTAAATACATATACATTCTTTTTGTAACTGCTGCAATATACCATTCAGCTTTCGTCTCTAACGCATGCATAAATAAAATAGCTGTTAACCTTTTGAAATGCCCTCTCCCCCGAGACGTTTTCGCAATGCTTAACTTTCCTATTTCATACACATTTTTCAAATCTTTCACCAAATCATTTTTAGAAAACGGATAGAAAAACTCAGAATTTGATTGTTCAGGTACCGTATACTTAATACATTCTACAGTACCAATATGATGTTCATCTTCTATTAATAAAAATCGTGATGGATTTAAATTACGTTCTACAAACATTAAGTTTCTTTCCTCACAAAAATCTCCCCACAGTTGCTCGAACCAAAAATGTTCTTCCTTTGTTTGAACACGCTGGAACATATTTACCCGCCTTTCCCATCGCCGCTCTGTTTTTGATAACGCTTTCACTATATATCATATAAGAACAAATCTTCGTATGCAACTAAAAATATTTACGTCTTATTATATTCTGCAAAATGAATTAAATTCCTACTAATAACCTTTTATCTCACATGCATCATTTCTTACTTCCACGTACTATCGCACACATAAATAGATCCAATTCCTCTGTTGAAAGATGCTGATAATTTTTCAGTTCGAACCGTCTCACATGTCTTTCCTTACTGCATATAATTCTTCTTAACCTAAAGAAATCCTTTTTAAAAAAAGGATTTCTTTTACATTTCATTACTTTTTAACCATTTCTCAAAAATTTGAATCATCCCATGCTTCCCAGCCAATTTCTCTTCTCCTTGTTTCGTTTTATATGGATATAGTTGTAAAAACACTCCACAACCAGATTCAATTTTTTTACTGTGCATATGGCTACCTGGATATACACAAATCACTTCATAAATCGCCCTTCTCTGAAAAATTTGTTTTCCATTCTGTTCTTCTACATATTTAATAGACCAGTACTTATACATTTGCTCCGTTGCTTTTGTATTACCGACAGGCTGAAAAATATTGTACATAGGACTATATTTCACTTCGACAATAATAGATGATTTGTATACATACTTCTCTTCTTCCTTTACATAACAATCTAAACGAATATCTGGCTTTTTTGTGTCCTCTCCATTATAAAAATTACTTCCCTTACTTAATGCAATAAGTGGATGTGTTTCAATTAAATCATTAAACGCGACGTGCACCTTTATCTCATCTTGATGTAAAACAACTGTCGTTCCATCTTGTAATCCATCTAAATAAAAATGTTCTTGTATTTGTTCACGGATAGGATTCTTATATTCAAATCCGATTTGTTCTAATATAGAAATAACGATAAAAAAAGCGTAATACTCATACACTAGAAATGTTGGCTTATATACGAATAATAAAGATGGAGATTGCCCAGTATGTTGTGGTAACAATTCTAAATGATGGATTAATTGTTGATGTGGTATAGATAAAGAGTGAGAATTAATATTGGCTGTTTCAGAAACTTCCCTCCAAAATGAAGAATATAACAAATTTTGAAAGTATTGCACGCTTTCATGTACGATATGTGCTAAAATTTTATATTCTTGTATTTTCACAGAATTTTTTCGCAAATCTGCTTCTTTCAACAAATGTATATTTTTATATTTTTGTTTTTCCCTATCCGTCACTGATCCATTTCGTTCAATCGTTTTCATAATTGTTTTAACAGATTGAAATTCGTCTAATTTTTTTTTCTTTGCTCCTTCTAGTATTTCAATAGTTTTACGTAAAAAAATTTCTGCTTCAAGTAAATAATTATAGAATAGCATCGTTTTAAATTTAAGAAATGCATTTTCTTTACTATTTTTTTGTTCTATAAATTTGCGATTATAATATTTCGTATAAAGTTTTCTTTCTGCCATAATGGCACTTTTTCTCGTCGTCCTCCGTTCCTCCATTTCCCATTCATATTCGTGAACAAACTTCGCATTCGATTCTACTTTCGTAAAAATTTGTTTTATTTTTTTCATTTTTTGCGGCAACTTCCTTAGTAATACTAAGTAAGAAGAATCCTCAATATCACTAAGTGCTGAAAAAGTTTTTTTATAATAACCTCTATCTAAAATCAACTCATTCAAAATTGATTTCACATAATTTTGGATCATTCCAAATTGGTCATCAAAAAAATTTTTAGGAACGACTTGAAACGCACCATAATACGTTTTGTCTTCTATGCGCACTTCAAAATGATATAAGCCACAGCGCCACGGATAAAAAAATTCAGTTTTTCCATGTTCATACAATAATACTCTTTGTTTTTTTTCATTTAAATCATATTGTGGCTCTTTTATATTCTTTTGTCCCTCATATACTTTATTCCATATGAATGTAATATCCATCGGATTTTGATAATGGAAATGTAATCTTAGTGGTTTTAATTCTTGTACTTTATAAATACATTGAACTAATGCTGTAGTAGACGTACAAAGCCGATTTAAAAGGATAAAATCTCCTTTCCCCTCCGTTCCAATGATTAGCTTTAATACAAACGGGAGCGTTTCTTTCGTATCGACAATTGCTGTTTCATAACGCTCCTCATTTTGCATATCCATACAACTCCAGTTCTCTACGCTTTTGCCTTATATACGCTAAAGAATGCTCAAATGTTGATACACGATTTGCAAGCGAAGACTGTAAAAGCGGTATCAATGTTGCTCCTCTTTTCGCTTCTTCAGAAAGCAGAGGGCCAATCGTCATTTCTGTCCCCCTTAATTTTGTTAATACACGTTGCTTTATTTGCAAATCAAAGGCTTCTTCTCTGCTAATCATATAAGATTGATTATTTTGGAACGGTATATTTTGCAAATACGAAGCAATTGCACTTGCACATCGAAAAGAAATCCCTTTTGATGCATCGTGTGATGACAAAACATCATGTAACTTATCCAATAACTCCAATTCCTCTTCAGAAAACACCTCGGTCATTTCTTTATTCCTAAACCAATTTATTCGAAATTCTCCCGTCGTTACTTTCAGCGGTGGTTGCTGTACAACTTTCTCCTTTTCTAAACTCATCTCACAAAATGGAATCTTTTGTAGTGTAATCAAATTTGTTCGATCTAATAATCGATCTGAGAGCTCTTTCGTCGTTTCGTCAAAATTTACAGTACCAATGAAAATAACGTTCTCCCCAATTTCAACTGTAGGCGGAATGGGATTTTCTGTTTCCAGTACTTTCTCATATAAATTCAAAATACGATTTTTCTTCTCAAGTTGAAGAACAGATAAAAATGGAGTAAACCAAAGCTCAATATGTGACATGTTCATTTCATCAAACACAACTATATATAATTGATTTGGATTTTCTTTCGCTTTCAATAACGTCCGAACTAACTTCGTTTCGCTTTCAATAAAAGTACCATTCGGATGAAGATATCCGAGTAAATCATGTGGTTCTTGATACGATGGTAAAATAGGAATCCAAACTAATTCTTCACCATAATGTAAGCCAAGTGCTTCTGCATAAGCTTGCACAAAGCGCGATTTCCCAACACCTGGTATACCACCAAGAATCGTTAACAAATTTGTTTTAACACTAATATGAAAATTATAAATATCCGTTTCATCCAAATATAACCTTTTATTACGAACTACGCTTTGTACATACTGTAAAAAAGAGGATTCACGCTCATCCCATTCCCAATCCTCCTTTTGTACTTTTATATCCTCTACTTCAACTAGCTTACCTTCTTCAGCAATTCGTTTTTTTAATTGCTCATACACATTCTCACTTACAAAATATAAATGATCTTCTACTGCTATTTCTACATGTTTTCCCCAATCATTTATTTCAATATATTTACATTCTTTTCTTTGTTCAAAATACGCAATTGAACTTATTGTTGATTTTAATGATAAATTTCCATATAGCCTTCCTTCATGCCATAATAATTCAGGAGACTCAAAGTCTTTTGGTAATTTCGGCATAAGAAATGATAAATAACCATTGCTAAGCTTCCGTTCCAAAGACTCACCTTTTCTATAATTAGATACTTTTGGTGTTGGAATCAGTTTATATGCAGTTGCTATTTCTCGCGGCTCTTCTGTGCATATTAACTCCAGAAATAAATTTCCTCTATCATAATAAAGACGAAACATTACTAATTGCTTTTCTAATTTTCGCTTCTTTAAATCTGAAAAGATTTTTTTATTCTTTTTATTGCTGCATAATCCTTCAAACAAATAGTTTTCAGTTGTAAATAGCTCTTGTAACGTTAATGGTATTGGCGAAAGGCATTGTACATAGAAATTCTCCCCGTTTTTCTCTCCCTCCGCTTTTGCAAATTTCCCAATAAACCTCATATAATACATTCGCTTTATAAAACTTGGATGAAGAGCTTTATGTAATTTCACCGTAGTCACCTTCTTTTTTCATACTATTCTTAGTGTATGAACTACTACCAAAATTAGAAATAAAAAACCTAACGTCATCCGTCAGGTTCAAAAATAAAACGTATATTAATGAGAAGGAAATGCTTTTTTTTCTTGTAAAATGGCATTATGAGCAATTTTCATTTTAGCAAGCACGTACCGTAATCGATCTTCGGCATTTTCATCTTTATTTTGCTGCAACTCCGCCAAATTCTCTACAGAACTCGCTAAATTTTCAATCACTCCTCGTAGTTCAGGATGATGATTAAAAAAAGACTCTTGCACTAGTACTTTCCTTAAATCACTAGCTAAATCCATAATTCTAGACAACTGTTCTTTTTCTTCCATTTTCATCCCTCCTGAATATCTTATGTATTAAATATTCT
The DNA here is from genome assembly GCF_000633475.1 of Bacillus sp. H1a. Taxonomy (NCBI): domain Bacteria; kingdom Bacillati; phylum Bacillota; class Bacilli; order Caryophanales; family Bacillaceae; genus Bacillus; species Bacillus sp. H1a. Next base: position 33,364 of record NZ_AYMH01000068.1, read on the forward strand.
CTAACCAAAGAAAAAAGCCCTTTAAATTAAAAGGACTTTTACATTTTTATATTTCCTGTCACTAGCATATAAAGTGATGTGATAGCTGCAATAACAATTCCCCACATAACATATCTCTCTTTACCTGTAAAACAACGATTCCCTTGTTCTTTTCTTGCAAACATGTACACAATAATCCCAATACCATATACGATTGAAACAAGCAATAAATTCTTTAAACCAGCTGCATATATGAGCCATACAGAATATACAGAAGCAATTAAAGCTAACAAGCCATTTTTTACTCTCGCAGCTTTCAGCTCTTTCGTAATGACTAATTTCAATTGAAATAGGGCTGATAATAAATACGGTAATAAAATTGATGTTGACGCAATAAAATACATAATTTGATATGTCGATTCTGAAAACAGAACGATTATAAATATAATTTGGGCAACGACATTTGAAATCCATAATGCCATATGCGGCGTTTGCTTCTTATTTGTTTTCGTAAAGACTTTCGGAAACACTCCGTCTTTTCCTGCTACGTGAGAAATTTCAGAAACAAGTAAAAGCCAACCAATTAATGTGCCTACAAGTGAAGCAACTAATCCGATGTTAATCGCAACTGCCCCCCATGGTCCAACAACATGTTCTAATACATGTCCCATTGAAGGAGTTTCTAAAACAGAAAGTTCATTTCTCGTCATGGCTCCCATTGATAGTACAGAAATTAAAATATAAATAGACATAACTAAAATCAATCCAAGTACTGTCGCTTTTCCAACGTCTCTGCTATTTTTAGCTCTTCCTGATAATACAACTGCTCCTTCAACCCCAATGAATACCCAAAGAGTTACAAGCATTGTATTTTTCACTTGACCAAGTACAGAGGAAACTGAGATTGTTCCTTCTCCCCAAAAGTCATGTGTAAATGTATCCCAGCGAAATGCCGTTACCATCACAACAATAAATAACAAGATCGGAACTAATTTCCCAATTGTTGCGATAACATTCATAATGGAAGCTTCACGAATTCCAAATAAAATAAGAAAATGAAGTGTCCATAATAAAAGGGAGGCACCAACGATGGACGCAATATTATTTCCTCCTTTAAAAATTGGGAAGAAATAACCTAATGTGCTAAACAATAACATAATTGTTGCGACATTTCCTAAAATTCCTGCCAGCCAGTAGCCCCACGCACTGTTAAAACCAATATATTCACCGAATCCAGTTCGTGCATAACTATAAATTCCGCCCTCAAGCTCCGGTTTTTGTCTTGCTAACGTTTGATATACGAGCGCAAGTGGAATCATTCCCATCGCTGTAATACACCAACCAATTATCGTTGCACCACTATTTGCTCCTACTGCTAAATCATGCGGTAAACTAAAAACACCACCACCAACCATCGTTCCAACTACTAATGCGATTAACGGAAAAAATCCTAACTTCTTTTCTATTTGTACCACCCCATCTGTCATTCTAGGTGTTATGTTCGTTCAACTATTAAAGTCACCTTTTTCTCTAATAGACGTTTCTCTTATATTTTTTCAGGAAAACATTACTTATTCTAAAAGAAAATGAAGAAAAATGGAATACTTTTTTGAAAAAATGTATAAGTATGCACAAAAAAACCGCTCATTTTGTAATGAACGGTCATTTCAAACATATAAAATTGTATATTTCTTGTAAAATTAACGAAGTAAATTCTCTTTTTGTAAAAATTGTTTTGCTACTCCTTCACTACTTTTTCCATTCACATTTACTTCATAATTCATTTTTCGCATTTCTTCATCTGTAATCTTTCCAGCTAATTTATTCAATACATTTTCAAGTTCCGGATATTTCTGTAACGTCTCTTTTCTTAATAATGGTGCTCCTTGATAAGGCGGGAATAATCCTTTATCATCTTTTAGTACTTTAAGTCCATATTGCTCCAATTCACTATCAGTTGAATATGCATCGATTACGTTCACATCACCCGATTGAATTGCACTATAACGTAATTTCGGTTCCATCGTTTTAATATTTGAAAACTTATAATCATATAATTTTTGCATGCCTTTATAACCATCTTCACGATCAGCAAATTCTAATGTAAATCCCGCTTTCGCATCCTGTGCAATATTTCCTAAATCAGAAATTGTATTTATATTATATTGATCTGCCATTTTTTTCGGCATTGCTAGTGCGTATGTATTGTTATACTCCATCGGTTGTAACATGACCATATTATATTTCTTTTCCATTCCGATGCGAGCCTGTTCATATACTTCATCGCGATTTGTACTTTTCGGTTCTTCTTTCACAAAAGTAGATAAAGCTGTTCCCGAAAATTCAGGGTATATATCTACTTCTCCTGACTTTAACGCTTCAAATACAAATGCTGTTTTCCCAAGACCTGGTTTTAATTCTACGTGTAAATCTGTATCCTGTTCAATTAGCTGCTTATACATTTGAATTAAAATTTCTGGTTCAGATCCTAGTTTACCAGCAATAACAATATCTTTCTTTTGTGTATTCCAAAGAAATGGTGAAACGACAACTACGATTACGATACATATCGTCAATATAACACGCTTAGGAGAGCGTTTTGGACTTTCAAGCATACGAAGTACTATATCAAAGAATAAAGCGAGTAACGCAGCTGGTAAGGCCCCTAAAATGATAAGTGCATGATCATTCCGGTCGATACCGAGTAGTATGAGCTTACCGAGTCCACCAGCACCTATTAAAGCTGCTAATGTAGCCGTTCCAACAATTAAGACCATCGCTGTACGAATACCAGCCATAATAATTGGTAATGCAAGAGGAAGCTCTACCTTCCATAATCTTCTCCAGCTATTCATCCCCATAGCTCTCGCCGCTTCTATAAGAGATTCATCTAATTCCCGTATTCCTGTATATGTATTTCGTAGAATAGGTAATAGTGCATACACAACTAATGCGATAATAGCTGGTAGTTTTCCGATTCCTACTAATGGAATTAAAAGTCCAAGTAAAGCAAGTGATGGCACTGTCTGCATAACAGCAGAAGTCCCTATTATAAATTCAGCCATTCGTTCTTTTCTCGTTAATAAAATACCAAGCGGAACCGCAATGATTACTGCAAAAAATAATGAAATAAGCGATATTTGTAAATGCTCACTTAACGCACTTAGCAATTCTACTTTTCGTTCTTGGAACGTTTGAATAAAGTCAGTCACTGTTTAGCCTCTCTCCTTCATTTGTTCAACTATGTAATTTATTATATGGCGGCTTGTTAACGCACCAACATATTCACCATTTTCTTCAACTGACACTGACTCTTCAACTTGTAAGCGAACTAGTGCTTCTTGTAAAGGAGAATTTAAAGATAAAGCATTCCCTTCTACTCGTATGCTATTGTCTAGCGGCAATATATCTTCTACATGCTTCCCCTCATACCAAGTGCGTCCACGATTTCCAATGAACTCCTCTACAAACTCATTTTTCGGATTATGTATAATACCTTCTGGTGTATCTAATTGAACAACTTTTCCTTCTCTCATAATACAAATGCGATCACCCAGTGATAATGCCTCTTGCATATCATGAGTTACAAACACTATCGTTTTTTGAATCTTTTTTTGCAATTGTACAATATCCTTCTGGAGTTGTTCCCTGCTTAATGGATCTAACGCACTAAATGGTTCATCCATAAGAACGATTTTGGGATTAGCAGCTAATGCCCTAACAACACCAACACGCTGCTTTTGCCCTCCTGATAATTCATCGGGCATACGGTCGCGATATACATCCGGATCTAATCCAACCATATGTAGCAGTTCATCGACACGCTCTTGTATTTTCTTTTTGCTCCATTTTCTCATTTCAGGGACAACTGCAATATTTTCGGCAATTGTCATATGTGGAAACAAAGCAATCTGCTGCAACACATACCCAATATTCCAACGCAGTTCGTTTATATTATATTGTTGAATATCTTTTCCATCGATTAAAATTGACCCTTCCGTCGTTTCAATTAAACGATTAATCATCTTCATTGTCGTTGTTTTCCCACAACCACTCGGACCAATGAGAACAAAAAATTCTCCCTTTTTAATTTCTATATGCAATGAATCCACTGCTTTTGCGCCATCTTCATACGATTTTGACACATGATTAAACTGAATCACAAACACAACTCCTTTATTGTTGTTTTCTTTATTTTGATGGAATATGGAACTCTTTTCAAATGATACGCATTATTCTATAAAAAAAAGAGCTCATATTTGAGCTCTAACGGTCGAACAATATTGTTTTCATAATAGCAACATATTCACGCACATACATTTTTTTCTTAGAACGTCTCGGTGTTTCAGCAGCTAATGCCTCCATCTTCATGCCTAAACGCTTTGCAATTATTTTCGTTCGATATAAATGATACGTATTACTTACAACTACCGCATGTTTTACATCAAATAAATCCATACTAAACTTTAAATTTTCATACGTATTTGTAGAGTGGTCTTCCATAAAAATACGACTCTCATCTATACCGTGTACCATTAAATAGTTTCTCATACTGTGAGCTTCCGGTATATCTTCATCCTCCCCTTGACCACCTGAAACAATTACTTTCACCTCAGGATGAGAATATAAATACTCCAACGCTACATCTAAACGGTTTTGGAGTGATAAAGACGGTCTATCTCCAAATAACTTTGCACCTAATATAAGAACGTATGGAGAGTGATTACTCAATTTTTCACGAGCAACTTTATTCATTCGAAACGTCATATAAATGATGTATAGCGGCGGTAGTATTAAAATTATAAGCAAGATCCATTTGTTCATAAATAAGTTTGCACTCCCTTTCTTTTTATTATATAAAAAAAGAAAGGGAGGCAGAAGTACTTTTTAAACGATTGATTTATTAGGAACATTCGTCCCTACTTTACGTTGTGATAGCACATAATAAATAGCGATTCCTAATGAAAGAATCAATATACAGCTTAATACGTAAAACGAGAGCATTACCCCAGCTTTAGATACACCGACTGTAAACAGCATTAATAATACAATTCGTATTCCTGTACCAATTAAGCGAAATAAGCTATCTACACGGCCCATTACTTCATTTGGGATTTCCTCCATCATCAATACATTTCTCGCCACTCTTGTACCAGCGTTTCCAATTGCATGAAAAATGGCAATTCCATATACTAACATAATGGACGGTTCAATAATCATTGCGGTAATTGAAATTACATATATGAGCATCGTCATGACGATTGAAACTTCTGTCTTTATATATTTCATCATAATTGGAATACTTATTCCTGCAAGAACCGCTCCGACACCGTACATCATACCTTCTATTGCGTATACAGAGGCACTGGCTTTTAGTATATCTGAAATATATACCGGGATTAAATAATTTGCCATCATGACACCGATAAACGGCATATAAGTCGCAAGTAAAAACCAAAAGAGCTTAGGACGTTTTTTCATAAAGTGAATCCCTTCGAACAATTGCTTCTTAAATGTTACTTTCCTTTTTACTTCTTTTTTCTTTACGTACGGTATACATAAGAAAAGGAAGAATGCTCCTGCAAAAGTTAACATATCTACTAACAAGATCCATTTCAAAGAAATGATCTCAATTAGAAAGCTAGCAGCCGCTCCTGAAATAACTTGTGTTAACTGTCCTTGTATTTCCATCGTTCCACTTAAACTTTTATAATGTTCTGCTTGAAATATCTCTTGGTTAAACGCAAATATTGTTGGATAAAATAATAGATAGTAGAATGACCCTGCTATATAAATAAGAATATAGTGAATAGAATGATAAGGTTGCCCAGCAAATCCCCATATAGCCATCATTCCTATAACGGCTATCCCGATACCTTCGTTACATAACAATAAAGATTTTCTTGAAAAACGATCAATACTTTGCCCGATAAACGGTGTTAATAAAAACATAATAAGAGTTGAAATGATCGAAACATAACCGAATGTTGTCTCTCCTCCACTCTCTTTAATTAACAACCATGGGATCGTTATCATTACAATCCCGGAACCAATAGCAGATAAACTATTGGCCCCTAGAATGTAATACAAACGAGAATCTTTATAAAGAGATGACATATCACTCAACTCCTAGTTGTTTTTTCACCTCTTTATATACGCCCATATATGCTTTTAATTCTTTAACTAAATCATGAATTAATGGTTTTGCATCTTCTCCAAGTTCACCATCTTGTACATGTAATCCATCAAGTACAACTTGTTTTGGTATTGCATTTGCGTAAACACCTCTAGCAACAGTGCGCATACTATTTAATGCGTTAATTCCTCCTTTACCGCCTCCTGCAACCGCTAGTAATGCCACCGGTTTATGGATGAATTCACTGCTACTTAAGTAATCTAACGAATTTTTCAGTGCTCCGCTCATCGCATTATGATATTCTGGTGTACATAGTACTACACCGTCTGCTGCTTTCACTAAAGCTTTTAATTTTTTTACTGCTTCTAATTCACGTTGTGATTCTTCTCCATTATATAAAGGCAATTCCTCTACTGCTAAATCGTATAACTCCCCTTCAAATTGCTCTGCGATATATCTTGCAATAACACGCGTTCTTCCAAATTTTCTTGGTGTACCGTTAATTACGACTAGCTTCATAATTATTTCTCCCCTTTGTTTTCAAGTTATACTTATATATTATCAGAAATTTCTATACAAAATACAGCAAAAAGAGGGAAAAACTTTCATAAAATAGTATGAGAAATAAAAAAGAACTCATACTTTCGTATGAGCCTCACAAAATTAGTTTTTTTCACCTTTATGATTTAGTGTAAGTATGCTTTCTTTAGCTTCAAAATGATTAAACGCTTTTTCAGCTAATTTTGTTCGCTCTTCTGGCAATTCTATATATTTCATTACGTTTTCTACAATTTTTTCGTATGGTGTGAATACAATTCCAGGCCACTCTATCTCGTCCTCTGGATTACTATTTTCCGAAATAATAAACTTCTTATTTGCAACAGCATAAGAAACCCGGGGTGTTTCAAGAATTCCTGATAAATAAAAATGAATATTTAATATTATTTTAGACCTTGCAATCAACTCATTTCTAACAATTCCCCATGCGTTATTTTTAAAAACAATATTTAAATGTGGAGCAACTACTTTTAATTGATCGAAAATAACTTGCCGTCTCAGATTAAGAGCACCTATAAACAGGATATCAATATCTTCAGAAATTTCATCTTCAAATGCATCTTTCTTTATTTCCAAAGTTGGGGCGTAGTTCATTCCTACATATTTAATCTCTTTTCCTACCCTTTTTGTATTAACCATTCTATATTTTGTTTACTGTAATCCCAAATCTCCCTATCTTTTAATAATATTAAATAAAGCGGATGTGCATAAGGGCTTCCTTCATATAGCTGCTCTAAATTATAAATTATTGCGTCTTTCGGAAGGGCATTCGGGTTAAATGCATATGTATGCGCTCCGAAAACAATCGTCTTCTTTGCATTTTCTAATATTGTTTCTGATAGAATAACGGTATTTCCCTCCTGCTCCAATCGCCATTTCAAAGCTCGTACAACATCTATGAAACTACCATACGTATTCGGACATATAAATAGGCAATAATCATATTCTTTATTCAAATAAGCTTCCATTAATCTTAAATTATTTTTATATAACTCTACTTCAGGATGTTCAGCTAACAACTGATTCGCATATTTTTTTGATGCTTTATGCAATCCGGCATAATAAGCAGCTATGCATCTTTTTAATTCAACTCTTTCCCGATGTTCTTTCGATATATCCATGTCTAATAGAAGGTTTGCGATAAAATACGCTTTTAAATGATCACGATCGTAATAATAATCTAGTAGTGGGATTAATTCTTCTGACGTATTACCATGCACCGCTTCCCCTAGTTCAATCGCCCATCGTATTAATTCCATGATTACTCCACTACTCCTTTAATCCAAAATTTATTTAATAAAATTTCGCATTATTCTCTACCATACCCGCTATATGCACTGGTAACTCTTCTTTTTTCGATTCAAGATACTTTTGTGATTGTGCACCTAAATGTTTTTTATGAGGTATATAGTAACCACTTATAGAAATTTCATAGTCAAATAAGTAATCATATACATGGTAATCTACAAATAAAAGATCCTCTGTTGGAAAAGGAATTTCTTTCCCTTGTAGTGCATACATCAAAGCGATATTATTTTGTGATCGTAGTCGATACAATTTTGCAAGTTGGTATAAAGGTTCGGCTCGAGTTGGTCTGTATTCCCATGCTTTTTGAAAATAAAAAATAGCTAACGCTAAATATTGTTCTTCTTGCTCCTTGGCATGTTCTTTTTCCTCACTATCTGTTAATTCATGTTTTTTGTATGATGAACCATTCGCTAAATATTCATAACAAAATCCTATTCGCAATAGCGAATAGAATACCTCTTCAGTCCATCCTCCTGCTTCCACTCTTTTTTTATACCACTTAATCGAATCTTCAAATTGATTTAAATGATAATAAGTTTGAGCTAAATAAAATAAATATCTTATGTGCAAATCTGGAGTCGTTTCTGGATCATTTATCCCTTGTAACAACAATCTCTCATCTCTTTCAAATTTATCACTTTTACTTCCACCATCTCCAGGATCATTAACGATAAGAGTATCTAACCTAGCTACTCTTATATTGTAACCCGCTCCAACTTTAGAACGATCAATATCCCAGTACTCATGAGTAACTCCTACAGATTTCCACGGTAAAGAAGCCTTTAAAAGACGTGTAAGCCAATATTTAATATGAATATCATATTGCAGTGTAAGATAATGATCTTCAGTTAAACTACTTTTATCAAAAGTTGGTTCAACTTCTAAAATCATGTCCGCATCAAGTATTAATAAATAATCTGCTTCTGGATATGCTTTTTGAGCTAACGAAACTGCTAAACTTCTATTATAACCAAAGTTCTTGAATGGTTCATGATGGACCGTCCCTGGTATCCTACTTTCTTTACACCAATTTTCAATAATTTCAGGTGTATTATCTGTCGATCCGGTATCACAAATAGAAACAAAGTCTACAATGGATTTTGTTGCATTTAAACACCTCTCCATTATCCTCGATTCATTTTTCACAATCATACAAAGGCATAATTTTTTGTCTGTTCTTTCATTGTTCTCCTTCGCATTTACCACTTGACCACCTCATATTTTAATAACACGCTCTTTTCATATGTAACACCATCGCTTAACTATACTCATGACGTAATCACCCTTTTACTATTTATGAAAACTTCATTTTATTTATTCTTATTTTTATGTTGGGACATCTTTGATGCTTCACTGTATATTTGATACAATCCGTATAAAATGGAACTCATTATATTTCATTGTTTGAGAGGAGGTTTTATTTTGTTGGATTACATTTGGTTAGATGACAACTCTACAATTTTAGAACAACTACCAAGCAACTTTAAATCTGCAGCGATATTGCTTCACTCTTTTGTCCAAATGCCTTCAGGGTGGGAAAAGTCAGTGAGAAAAAGACACTATCAACACATATATCCAAGTGCTGAAGAAATCATTCATGATGGGAAATCCGCTTCTTGGAAGGAAATTATGTCTCATAGTGGATTAAATTCATACGCAGAACTAGCTATAGCCTTGTTAACCTCCATTAGTGCCTTTACAGAAGAATATAAAAGAGAGGACTTAGCTGAAAAGCTAAATTCAAGCTTTAAACAAGATCTTTATTATCCAACAGAAGATCATACGTCTATATTTTTATTAAATACTTTACTTAAGCTCCTCGGTTCTAAAGGTGCAAAAAATCTATATTTCTCTGAACTAACCCTTGATAACAACGGATTATTACAGGTAAATGATACTACCCCCTTAGATATTTGGGACCTTAGCTATAATGAGTTAATTATTACTGACGAAAACAAGGATTATGCATTTATGAGTATTTATGAATCCTTTACAACTTTGTTATTAGCTAAAGACGAAAATATAGAATACATTGTTCAATCGATGAACGTTGAAGCTGTCATATGCGACCCAAAAACGTGTGTTGATTGGTATTTTTAAATTAGGAATATCTTAAACTATGTTTTATAAAATCTAAAATAAAAAAGAAACTTGTACATAAGCACAAGTTTCTTCATTAAAACCATTCCCTATTTTTTAACAACCTCATGTCCACCGAATTGATTACGAAGAGCTGAAACAACTTTCCCATGGAATGTATCATCTTCTTGAGAACGGTAGCGCATAAATAATGACATTGCGATAACTGGTGCCGCTGCTTGTAGTTCAAGCGCAGTTTCAACAGTCCATTTCCCTTCTCCTGAAGAGTTCATTACACCTTTAATACCATCAAGTTTCAGGTCATCTGCAAATGCTTTTTCAGTTAAGTCCATTAACCAACCACGGATAACTGATCCATTTGCCCACACTTTCGCAACATCTTCATAATTAAAATCAAAATCACTTTTATCTAAAACTTCAAATCCTTCAGCAATCGCTTGCATCATTCCATATTCAATACCGTTATGAACCATTTTTAAGAAATGACCACTTCCCTCGCGGCCTGCATAAGAATAACCGTTCTCTACTGCTAAATCTTTAAGTAAAGGTTCTAATTGATCATAAATTTCTTTTTCTCCACCAACCATTAAGCAAGCACCGTATCTTGCTCCTTCTACACCGACGATGATTTAAACAAATTAAATTATTTACAATCGCAATTACACTTATGCTGTTTAAAATCGATTACCATACGCCCCTGAATCCTACCTTGTTCCATTTCTTCGAATACATCTTGTACTTCATCTAGTGGACAAGTTTGAACAACCGGCACTACTTTGCCTTCTGCACCGAACATAAATGCCTCCTCTAGGTCCTTACGAGTACCAACTAGAGAACCAACTACTTCAATTCCGTCTAGTACAAGTCGTGGAATGTTTAAGTCCATAGTTTCTACTGGTAAACCTACCGCAACTACTTTACCGCAAGCACGTACTGCATCAACTGCTGAGTTGAAGGCTACTTTAGAAACTGCTGTTACTACAGCAGCATAAGCGCCACCAAACACCTCTTGAACAATCTGATCAGCAGGACCTTGAGTAATTGGATTGATAGTCATATCGGCACCAACCTCTTTTGCTAAGGCTAATTTGTCGTCATTGATATCTACTGCAATTACCTTTGCACCAAATACATTCTTAGCATATTGGATAGCTAGGTTACCTAATCCACCACAACCATAGATTACAATAGGTTGACCAGGTTTAATGTCTGATACTTTAATAGCTTTATATGTAGTTACACCTGCACATGTAATTGATGATGCTTGAGCAGGATCTAATCCTTCTGGCACTTTCACCGCATAATCAGCTGTAACAATACATTGTTCAGCCATACCACCATCTACTGTATAACCAGCATTCTTAACTTCACGACAGAATGTTTCTCTACCAGTTACGCAATATTCACAACGTCCACAAGATTGGAACATCCATGCAATACTTACACGGTCACCAACCTTAAGTGAAGTAACATCATCAGCAATTTTAGTAACAATACCTACACCCTCATGACCAAGGATGCGGCCATCTGTATTACCAAAATCATGATTCGCAACGTGTAAGTCAGTGTGGCAAACTCCACAATACTCTACATCTACTAACGCTTCACCTGAGCGTAACGGACGTAATTCTTTTTCAATAACTTCAATGTTTGCTTTGCTGTTTTTATTAACCACTACTGCTTTCATATGTGATCTCCCCTTTAGTGTTTTAGAGTTTTAATGAGTTCATCTCACAACTTCTGTCTTCACTGTTTTGGCTAATTATTGTACCAAATTTAAGTGTTCAATCATCATTACATGTTCATCATAACATTTAATTTTACAAACACATTTTGAAATATTGAACAATATTTGAATTATTACATAAATCGTTTTTGATGTATTTTTTAAAAAAAACTGAAATTTTTATTCAGAATTTTATCATATCCACATTGGGATTTAGCAGGCTATTCTTAGGATTTCAAATGCGAAGTATATTGAGGTTAAAAAAATAAATGGTTTTAAAGATGGGAGATTATGACTATAAGAAAAATATTTTAAATAAATTTTTTGTAGTTCATCTTGGGGTATTTACTTTTCTTAGCTTAATTGTGATTTGATATCACCGATAAAACTAAAGGAGAAGCTATAGATAAACATGTGGCATATTTCTACGTGCAATTATTACAAGTAGATCTAGAGGATATATCAACTGACTATTCACCAATATAAAAAGCTCTTCATTTGAAGAGCTTTTTATATTCGCTTCATCGAAATTGTTTCACGTATGCTTTGTAAATTTTGTAGTGTTTCCTCTTGTCGCTGCAACGAAAATCCTACATACAAAGTATCTAATAAACTTAACTGTGCTAATCGTGATGAGCTCGCTTCTGTACGAGGGCACTGAAAAACT
>NZ_AYMH01000069.1:0-809 GCF_000633475.1 Bacillus sp. H1a
TAGAATTTGTGAAATTAGAAGCAGGAAAACAAGAAGAAAAGCCAGCGGAAAACATTAAAAATGGTGCAGAAGAAACAGGAACAATAAACGCGACAAGTTTACGAGTAAGAAGTGCGGCAAATACAAGTAGCGCAGTTCTAGGAAACTTAAAAAATGGCGAAAAAGTAACAGTGTTAGGAAAAGCAAACGGCTGGGCAAAAATCAGCTACCAAGGAAAAGAAGGCTATGTATCGCTAGAATTTGTGAAATTAGAGGCAGGAAAGCAAGAAGAAAAGCCAGCGGAAAACATTACAAATGGAACGCAAGAAGTAGGAATGATCAATGCGACAAGTTTACGAGTAAGAAGTGCGGCAAATACAAGTAGCGCAGTTCTAGGAAACTTGAAAAATGGCGAGAAAGTAACAGTGTTAGGAAAAGCAAACGGCTGGGCGAAAATCAATTATCAAGGAAAAGAAGGTTATGTGTCGTTAGAATTTGTGAAATTAGAAGCAGGAAAACAAGAAGAAAAGCCAGCGGAAAACATTACAAATGGAACACAAGAAGTAGGAACAATAAACGCGACAAGCCTCCGAGTAAGAAGTGCAGCGAATACAAGTAGTTCAATTTTAGGAAACTTGAAAAATGGCGAGAAAGTAACAGTGTTAGGAAAAGCAAACGGCTGGGCGAAAATCAGCTATCAAGGAAAAGAAGGCTACGTATCCTTAGAATTTGTGAAATTAGAAGCAGGAAAGCAAGAAGAAAAGCCAGCGGAAAACATTACAAATGGAACGCAAGAAGTAGGAATGATCAATGCGACAAGTTTACGAGTA
>NZ_AYMH01000070.1:0-83311 GCF_000633475.1 Bacillus sp. H1a
ACTTGACAGGGATAAGACCAATTACTCAAGTGGTCTTTTTCTATATACATTTTGTAATTGTTCAATTACGTTCTTCGCTTCTTTCATGACTCGCTCCACTACATGCCGGGCTGATTCTATTCGCGCCAATGATGATGCTTGTCCAGCCCAAAGAGACATATATTCTCCCTTATTTTGCTTCGCTGATTCTTGACGTATTTTTGAAGTTAATATGTTTTGCACTGGATACATAGGTAAGTTTCCTTCTTTCCCTTCGTGCTTTTCGATAAATGAATTACGAATCCCTCTTGCATATTTTCCAGAGAATGCTCTTGTTACCGTCGTGCTCGTATCTGTACTTTGTAACACTGCCTCTTTATATGCATCATGTGTAATGCTTTCTTCACTCGTTAAAAAAGCTGATCCCATTTGAACAGCTTCTGCCCCTAATGCAAATGCCGCAACAATGCCTTGTCCGTTCATCACGCCACCAGCTGCTACAATTGGGATATTTGGTATTGCTGCTACTAATTGCGGAATTAACGCAAACGTGCCAATCATTGCATCTTGTTCTTTACCGATAAACGTTCCTCTATGCCCACCAGCTTCACTGCCTTGTCCGACAATAATATCTACTTCTAATTCTGCGAGTGCTTTCGCCTCTACAACATGAGTAGCTGTTCCGATGACCTTTATTCCTTCCCTTTTTAGAGCATCTATTTCTTCTTTTTCTAACATTTGAAATGCAAAACTAACGACTGGTACTTTTTCTTCTAGTAATACTTGTAATTGCGCTTTATAGCTTTTCGGCAGCTTTAGCGCCTGTTCTTCCTCTATACCCAATTCTTTATTCACCGCCGCAAGTAATGCTTTCGCCTCTTTTATCTTTTCTTCTTCTATCTTCAACTCTTTTGTTAAAAGTAAATTAACACCAAATGGTTTATCCGTTAACTCCCTTATCTTATAAATAGCTTCACGAATTTGTTCTGGACTCATATAGCCAGCTCCAAGTGTTCCTAATCCTCCGCTATTACTTACAGCTGCAACGAGTTCTGGCGTCGTAATGGCACCGGCCATCCCCGCTTGAATGATAGGATACTTCACTTGCAATATATCTGTAACTCGGCTTGTAAACATCGTTTTCCCTCCTACTCTCCTTATACCTTCTTTATATCACATGAATTCCCCTTCTTTTACAAGGATTGAATCTTCATCGCTCGAATATATTGAAAGAGAAGGAGGGAAGACAATGATCTATCCAAATGCATTAAAACAAGGTGACACAGTAATGATTATTGCTCCATCAGGACCACCAACAATCGAAAATATTTTAAAAGGAGTGCAAGTATTAAAGGAACTGGGGTTATCTGTCCTAATTGGTAAGAGCGTATACGAGAAGTATGGCTATTTAGCTGGAAATGATCAAGTTCGTCTTGATGATATACATGAGGCATTTTCACGTCCTGACGTAAAGGGAATTTTTTGTGCACGAGGTGGTTATGGAAGCGCTCGTCTCCTCCCCCATATTCAATACGAACTTATTCGAATGAATCCGAAAGTCTTTTGGGGATATAGTGATATTACTGCTTTACATATTGCTTTTTCACGTCGCGCGGGGCTTGTAATTTTTCATGGGCCGATGATTGAAGAACTAGGAAAAGGTGTCGACTCCCTTTCTCTTTCTTCTTTTCATCAACTGTTTTCTCCGTATTCATCTATTTTATCTGCCTCAGAATGCATTGTAGCATCTGATTGTATAGTGACAGGTCCATTAGTTGGAGGGAATTTAACAGTTCTAACTAGTACAATTGGATCACCATATGAAATAAACATAGACAATAACATTTTATTAATCGAAGATATTGGAGAAGAGCCATACCGAATTGATCGTATGCTAAATCAGTTGCGTTTATCAGGAAAGTTCAATACATGCACTGGTGTTATTTTTACTAGCTGTCATGATTGTATGCCCTCAAAGCCTTCTCAATCCCTTCAATCAATCTTGTATGAATATTTCGCACCGTATAACATTCCTGTACTATTCGGTTTACCAATTGGACATATAAACCCAAATATCGGCATCCCTCTTGGTGTTCCGGCGACAATTAATACAAACAATAATACCGTTTCTATTTCTTCTGGCATAGCAATACCTTGCACAAATTAAAAAGGAAAAGCTATTTAGCTTTTCCTTTTACTTATAATAATTAAAAATCCGCCCAGATGCGATGTCTGCAATCTCTTCTGGAATAAATGTTTTAGTAATATCCGTACCGACATTTAATACTGCTGTTGCATCTTTATCGATGCTTTCAAATAATTCTTGACCACGGATCGTAATAAGGGGAGTTCCCTCTGGCAACACATCTTTTACAAATTCCAATTGTGTAAAGAACGGAACGATCCATCTACCCTCTCCTTGGAAATGGCGTAAACGAAGTGTCCCTTCTGTCGCCGCATCCTCTGCCTCTACCGATCCAGCAACATAAAATTGAGTTGTTAAGAGCAATTCATAAAATTCCTTTTGCTTTTGTTTATCGTTTTCTGCTAAAACAAGTACCGTTTCTATTTTCTTCACTGGAATTTGCTCCATATGCTGCCACCCCTATTTTCAAAATAATTATACTTAGATTATACGAAATATTCTTATTTTTTTCTACATAATTCTGCAATTATTTTATCGAAATAGTTTTTAACACTTCTTTCGTCGTAACGATGGTAGCAAATTCATCATGCAAGTTCACAAGCGTCATATTATGAATATCTTCTGCACTATATTCTTTACCATCTAATCCTTTACGGTTAAAAGTAGCCGTCGCATCACTCACTAAATATGTTGAAAAACCTAAATTACCTGCCATCCGTGTTGTCGTCTCTACACAATGATTTGTCGTTAATCCTACAATCACTACAGATTTGCAGCCTTTCTCTCGTAATTGCTCTTCTAAATTTGTCCCGATGAACGCGCTATTAACAGACTTTTGTATAATGATTTCACCTAGTATTGGCCTCACTTCTTCTTTAAAACGGACTGTTTTTGCATCTGGATGAAGCATTGACTCCACATTTTCTTTATTCACATGCTGAATATGAATAACTGGTAATTCCTTTCTTCTCCATTCTTCTAACAAACTTCTCATATTATCTTCCGCAAAAAGGGTATTTCTCATGCCCCAGTATGGCAAGTTGAATGCTTCTTGTACATCAATGATTATAAGTGCTACTTGATTAAGCATACTATCCTCCTAGTTAATTGGGCTGTAATTGAAACAGAAAACCCAGTTGCTGTGACGCAGTAATAAAACAAATATAAGCACAAAGCTCTACAATTTCTTTTTCTGTCCAATATTGTTTTAATACATGAAACATATTATCATCTATCGCCTTTCGGTCATGGACAAATGTATGCGAAAAGGTAACTGCTACACTAATCTCCTCTGCCTTTTGCACATCATCAGGTCTTCCCTTTGCCATGCAGTACGGACATTCATTCCCATACGCTAATGTTCTTCTCACTTGCTCCTTCAACTCTGCCGAAAGAGTCCCTGTATGATACAACGTCTCCTCTAACGTACTCCATGAATGTAATATATCTGGATTATGACCTAATAACTTTTGAAACTTTGTATCCCCTACATTTGATAATGAAATTCTCTCCATCATTTCCCCTCCTATTTCCTTCTATTTTATTGTAAAATAAATGAAGTTCACTTTACATTCCATATGAATCTTAATTCATATTTTTTCTTTACAAAAATCATCATTTTACTGGAGGTATACTTACAAATGCAACTAGATCGTGTAGATCGTAAAATTTTAAATGAATTATATAATGATAGTCGCCTTTCCATGCGTGAATTAGCGAAACGAGTAAACTTATCCGCTCCTTCTACTACAGAACGTGTTCGCAAGCTGGAAAATGAAGGTGTCATTCAGAAATATACAATTGATATTGATTATAAAAAAGCAGGCCTTGTATTAGACTGTATTTTAGAAATCACTTTAAAAAATGGTGATACAACACGTATGCAACAATTTATTCAGTCTTATCCATCTGCAGGTTTTTGTTACCGGGTAACAGGGAGCTTATGTTACATCGTTAAAATTTCTGTCCCTTCGCTCGTTGAACTTGAAGAATTTATCAATGATGTTTCTTCATATGCAACAACGGTTTCTCATATCGTATTATCAGAAGTATCTCTTACTCCTGATATTGAACATATTTTCCCAGAAGAGTAATTTTATTTTTATTCAAAATAACTTTAAAAACCCCTTACAAAAAGAATAAAAATGATTTATTATGTATTAAAATACATAAAGTTCGAGAAAGGGGCCTTACATTGAAAATCTGGTTTTATGAAAAAACAACACAATTAGATGATTTGCTTGGTATTTGGGACAATGTTCCGACCATCCCTCGAATTGGTGAAAAAGTTGAACTTCTAAAAACGGTTCGGATCGTTACAGATATTAAATATGTAAAGAACGGTAATAATTTTCGTGTAGAGATTATTACAAATTAAAAAGTAGCTCTTTAGGAGCTACTTTTTAATTATCTATTATGCGCTTTTTTTATAACAACTTTATCTTCCTCTACAGAAACTGTTACATAATCATTTTCTTCTAACCGAAGCTTATTTACAGCTTCATCAGGCAGTTCTACAGCCATCAATCTATCTGTTACTATCACTTGGCTATATGTTTCATTTTCTTCTGATGTATTCACTACTTTTTCTTCATTTATGAAACGAAGCGGTGGCACACCAATTTCTTTTACTGTACGCCATTGTTTCCAAATGTAAGGGATTAACCAAAGTAACCCGACAATCGCAAGCCCAATGCCCATCCATAAATTACTTTGTGCCTGCAATTCCGTAATAAAGATTGCGTCACTTCCATCTTCACCTACAAATTGCATACTCGTTGCAATCAAATTATTTAGAGCATGCACAGCAATATTCGTCCATATATTTTTTGTCTTTATGTATAGAAGGCACATAATAACACCGAACGTGAAAGCACCGATAACATCAAAATGCCCTAGTCCAAAAATAAGAGAGGATATAATAACCGCTCGTTTAATCCCCCATTTGTATGCCATTCGCTGTAAGAAAAACCCTCTAAAAATAACCTCTTCCATTATTGGGGCTAATACACATGCTGAAATGAAAGTAAATATCGTCATGTATATATTACTCGTATTAATTACATTTCCATCTTCTAACATGGTAACTAAGAAATTAGGTAAAGTATGTGCTAAAATATAAAATTGAATTTGGGATATACCGACTGAAAAAATCATTCCCATTATCGTTGCTAATACAATTAACCCCCAATGTAAACGTCTGGGCTTATCAAAAAAACTTTTAAAAACAACATTATTTTTACTTGTTTTTAAATATAGCCACAATAGTGGAAATACGAAAAATATTGATATTTGTGACAAGAACTCTATCGTATTGTCAGAAGCACCTGATAAACTTAATGGAATCATCGTTAGGAAAATCCCTATAATCATCCATCCAAAAAAACTACGTAACCTTATACGTGAAAATGCATATTGCATATTGAACACCTCCAGGGATGATATAAAGTGAAACTTTATTCATTGTTTTATGGGCAGCCCTTCTCCCACAAATGGCCGAATAACTAAATTATAATATGAATATAGTTGAAAATCTTCCTATTTTTCTCAAATGATTTCAAACAACATATCTCTTAAAATATATAGTGCATTTTATTTAAAATACCGTATCAATGTTCTTCCAGTTGAAATCTAGGAGAACGTTATGTAATAAAAATCCCCGTTTTTACAAGCGGGGATTTCTTTTATTATAATACGTCACGTTTTTGGAATAATACAGTTGATGCTACAAGTAATACAGCAAAGTATGCAACTACAAGTAATAATGAGGTTGTAAACGTAAATTCTGTAAATGGTGGTTCCATTCCACTGCTTACTAATTTATTGCTATCGTAAACACTTAAATTCAAATGGAAAAATACTACAAATTTCGCTACACCTTTTGCAAACATCATTAGTACCATATTAATTGCTCCTTGTAAGAAAAATAGGAACATCGTAATAATTAATGGTAATACAGACTTTCTAAATACGTTTGCTAAGAAAAATGCAAGCGTTGCAAAGAAAAATGGTGATAAAAGTTGATATAAAATTGTTTTCAATACAACCCCTAATGTTAATTCTGTTTTACCGCCGTTCATTACAATCCCGCCAATAATCATTACAGCCAACGTACTCGCAAATACGATAAATAGTATCGCTAATAACACCGTAATATATTTAGAAAATAAAACTGTAAGTCGTTTTCTTGGACGAATTAATAATTGTTTAATCGTTCCTTTTTGAAATTCATCTGTAATTGTACGAGATGCTGTTGTGATTCCAAAAATCGTTGCGAATATCATAATTAAGCCGACATCTGAACTTACAAAATCTAAGTAAGATCCACTCAAACTACCAGCTTCACCCCATTTTGCCATTACTACGGCCCCTAAAATCTCCAATAATGCGATCACACCGATTAAAATATACATCCCTTTTTTCGCATGTAACTTCAAAAATTCATTTTGAATTAATTTAAACATTACGCTTTCACTCCCCCAGTAATCGCTAAGAACTCATCCTCTAACGTTTTATTTTGAACAGTAACGCCATATACAAGCACATCATCATGCACAAGTTTTTTTACAAGTTGCGGAATTTCTTCTTTCATTACAGATGTCACAATTACATTCCCTTTTTCCTTACCTTTAATAATTTCATTTGCTTTCTGTACTTGGTCTACTTCAAATGCCACAACTACCGTTTCATCATGATTCGCTTGTTCATGTAAGTTATACTCTTGTACAAACTCACCTTGTTTAATAATAACAACGCGATCACACATTAATTCAATCTCACTTAATAAATGGCTCGATACGATTACCGCAATATTCTCTTCTTTCGCTAATCGTTGTAAATAATCACGAATTTGACGAATACCAGCTGGATCTAATCCATTTGTCGGTTCATCTAAAATTAATATTTTTGGCTGATGAAGTAACGCCTGTGCAATTCCTAAACGTTGTTTCATACCAAGTGAATATGTTTTCACCTTTTTATGAATCGCATGCTCTAATTCAACAAGCTTTACAATTTCAGCGATGCGCTCTTTACTAATAGGTGTAATTGCCATGTTTGCAAAATGCTTCAAGTTTTGCATACCAGTCATATAATCATATAGTTCAGGATTCTCTACAATCGCTCCAATTTGTTCTAACGCCTTTTCACGCTCTGTACGAATACTATGACCACAAATTGTAATATCGCCTTCTGTCATTGAAATAAGACCTGTCATCATACGAATTGTCGTCGTCTTACCGCTTCCGTTCGGTCCAAGGAACCCGTACACTTCCCCTTCACGAACCTCAAATGATAAGCCACGAATAATTTCTGTTCTACCGATCTTTTTTCGGACATTTTCTAATTTCACTACTACATTTCCCAATGATGATTCCTCCTTTAAACTTCTAGTTTTTTGTCGATTATGCGCCCCGTAACTACTATTAATACAACTAATAATAAAATGTTAAAACATAGATTAAGAGCTGTAATACCTTCACCAGAATAAAATGATGTATTTAAATAGCCATGTTGATCTATAAATCCAATATTCTTTATAGCAAACACATACTTTTCTATTTCCTGAAAAATATACGTCATCCCACCATAAAACGCACTCAAAGCAATAAATAAAACTATAAATACAATCTTACTTACTGATGATTTCACATTGAATAGTTTTATAATAACTATAATAAAATAGACAGAAACTAACATACTCATAAAATCTAGTCCCCATAAGAAAGTAGATAATATATGATGTAATATTCCATAATCATATAAACTATGGATCGCTTGCTGAACTCCTAAATCCGTCTTTCCGTTATAAATAGTTAACGAAAAGTAGTATAAGAATACAATTCCTATTCCTAACAAAACAATAAATAATAGTACAAAAAATAAAATATTTGCACATATATATTTTTGAGACGAAATAGCTGTGTAGCGAAGCATAGAGTTCTTGAGCATTTTTCGAAAAGATGATACGCCTGTTAGCAGTAGTGAAAATCCAGATATACTAAGTACGATTAAGAATATTATTATGATAATATCCTGCCTATCTGAAATTCTCACTCCGGAAATCCCTTTCATATTAAAGAAAAGAATTAGCGAAATAGTTATAAAGCCAAAGTAAATAATTGCTATCTTCTTCTTATTACAATTAAACAAATATCGAAAAAGCTGACTCATTTCTTATAGGCCTCCTTAAACAGCTCATGTACCGCCTTCCCCCTTTGAAATCGTAGTTCTTCTACATTTTCATACAAAATCATTTCTCCATCTTTCAAAAAAATCACTTCATCAAATATATTCTCGATTTCTTCTATTAAATGAGTTGAGATAAGCATCGTGCAATCTTCTCTGTAAAATTTAAGGATAAGTTCCAATACATGTTCTCTAGAAACAAGATCTATACCACCGAGTGGCTCGTCTAGAACATACAACTTAGCTTTTCGTGAAAATGTTAATATAATTTGCAGCTTCTCAATCATTCCTTTTGATAATGCTGTAATTCTTTCTTCTAGCGGTATTTTAAATTCAACTATCGTATCTACCGCTTTTTGAATATCAAATTCTTTATAAAAATCCCGATAGAAAAATAAAGCATCTTTTACAGTCATCCATTCTTCAAATATCGGCTTATCTGGCATAAATGAAACGATTTCTTTCGTCTCTAACCCAACTTTTTTACCGTTAATGGTAATGCTACCTTCAGAAGGATGTTGTAAGCCCGCAATCATTTTCAATAACGTCGTTTTCCCGCTCCCGTTATCTCCAACGAGCCCAATAATTTTCCCTTCTGTAATCTCTATATTTAACTCACGGATTACTGCTTTCAATCCATATTTCTTCCATAATTCTTCTATTTTTAATAGCTCTGTCATTCGCTCTCCTCCCTTTTCTCACTTAATGAAGAACGAAGAATCGAAAGAATTTCTTCTTCTGAAAAACCTAAATTGTCCATTCCATCTATAAAAGAATGAAGCAATTCTTTCGCCATATCTTTGCGCAGCTCCATAATTTTCTCCCCTTCATTCGTTACATATCGTCCCATTCCTCTACGTGTAACAACAACCCCATCCCGTTCTAGCTCTTGAAATGTACGCTGAATCGTATTCGGATTCACTTGTAATTCACTCGCTAATTCACGTACAGAGGGAATTTTATCACCAGGCAATAAATGTCCTGTTACAATTTCTTTTTTTATGTATTCCATTACTTGAATGTAAATTGGTGTATTTGGAGAAAACTCTATTTTCATTTCTTCCCTCCTGTCTTAGTGTATTAGTTAAATAGTACACTAAGACAAATTATATGTAAATACTTACAATATAAAATGTAATAAAAAGGCAGTGTAACTTTCGTTACACTGCCTTCCTTTAATAAAATATCAGTAAATCTATTCAATGATAGTTTCACTCGTTTGAATTCACATATAACCTTATGCGAAAATTATTTTACTTTCACTTGAGTTAGCACAGATTTAAACGTATTAATAACTGTATCTACTTCTTCATAACTAATTGTAAGAGATGGTTCAATACGAATTGTTTTTGAGTTAATTAATGTTCCAGCAACAAGAATACCTTGATCGAACATTGCCTTTGACACTTCATAGCCAATCTCGTCTTTATGGAATTCAATACCAATCATTAAACCTTGACCACGAATTTCAAAGATTTTATCATCGTGTCCTTCTGCTGCTTGTTTCAATCCTTTTAAGAAATACTCCCCAACTTCCGCAGCTCGTTCTGGTAATTTCTCTTCTAATAATACATGGATTGTTGCAATTGCAGCAGCACATGCAAGAGGATTTCCTCCAAATGTCGTTGTATGCATAAATGGATTTTCAAACCAACTTTGGAACACTTTTTCTTTCGCAACGATAGCTCCTGCAGGCATTACACCCCCACCAAACGCCTTCGCAAGACAAATAATATCCGGCACAACATCATATAATTCTGCAGCAAACATTTTTCCTGTACGTCCCATTCCAGTTTGCACTTCATCAAAAATAAGGAGTGATCCAAACTCATCACAAAGCTCTCGCACTTGTTTCAAATAATTTTCTGGAGGTAAAATAATACCGCCCTCTCCTTGAATTGGTTCTAAAATAACTGCTGCAACATCTTCTCCCACTAATGCACATGTCTCAAATGTTTTTCTCATCATATCAATATCGCCAAATGGAACGTGGCGGAAACCAGGAATTAATGGTAAGAATGGCTTACGGAACATTCCTTTTGCCGTTCCAGATAGGGCACCAAGACTCTTACCATGGAAGGCACGAGTTGTAGAAATGAAAGTTGTTCTTTCACTATACATTTTTGCTAGTTTTAACGCTGCCTCCACACTTTCTGTACCACTGTTTGTAAAGAAGGCGTATTTCAAATCACCAGGTGTAATCTCTGCTAAAATCTTTGCAAGAATTGCTCGAAGTGGATCTAATAAATCCTGACTGTGCAATGCTTGACGTTTTAATTGATCTGTCACAGCTTTTACTACTTTCGGATTACGATGACCAACATTGTAAATTCCGAATCCACCTAAACAGTCGATATACTTTTTACCATTAATATCCATAAAACAAGATCCTTCATCAGACCATTCTACTGCTGCAAATTGTCCATCTTTTGTTACTGTTTTTCTATAAGCAAGAAAACCAGGATTTACATGCTCTCTAAATCCATCTACTGTTTCTTTTTGAATCCAATTCGCCTCTTCTTCCGAGACTTTTTCTTTTTCAATTAACTGTAGTACTTTCGTAATATACTCATTTACATTTGAATCTTTTACATCTTGCTCATTCAATTTATTTTTCACGTTCGTTTCCATCTAATTCACCCCTACATTTTTTTTATTTGCAAACCAGCCAATAGGTTCTACTTCTAGATTTATATTAATCTGTTTAATTTCTTGGAATTCTTCTAAACCAAACGTTCCTAAGCTACGCCCAATACCACTTTGCTTATATCCACCCCAAGGTGCCTCATTGTATGTTGGATGATAACTATTAACCCACGTAATTCCTGCGCGAAGTTTACGAATCACGCGCATCGCTTTTGCACCATCAACTGTAAATACCCCTCCAGCCAAGCCATAATCTGTACCATTTGCCAACTCAATTGCTTCCTGTTCACCTTTAAACTTTTGAATTACTACAACAGGACCGAAAATTTCTTCTTGTACAATACGCATCTCCGGTTTTACATTGACAAAGACCGTTGGTTCAATAAAGAAACCATCGCCTTTTCCATCCTCTGTTATCCGTCTACCACCGCAAGCAATGTCTGCGCCTTCGTCTTTCCCAATTTCAATGTAGCTTAATACTTTTTCCATATGTTCTTGACTTACAAGTGGACCCATTTCTGATTCTGGATTATCACCAGGTCCAACGTTAATTTGCTGTGCTCGCTCTACAAAACTATTAACAAATTTATCGTAAATATTTTCTTCTACGAGGATTCTTGATCCTGCTGAACATACTTGTCCGCTACCTGCATAAATACCAAACAAAGCATAATCAATAGCAGTCTCAAAATCTGCATCTGCAAAAATAATATTTGGGGATTTCCCTCCAAGTTCTAACGAAATCTTTTTCATATTATCTGCCGCTGTTCTCATAATGTGTTTACCTGTTTTTGTTCCACCCGTAAAGGAAATCATATCCACTTTATGACTCGTTGCAATTTCATTTCCTACTATCGGACCTGCCCCCATTACCATATTGGCAACACCTTTTGGTAGCCCTACTTTTTCAAGAATTTCGAATAGCTTTGTTGCAGTAATTGGTGTTACTTCAGAAGGTTTAAACACAATTGTATTTCCAGCTGCTAAAGCAGGTGCAATTTTCCATACACTCATCAATAGCGGATAATTCCATGGAACAATTAATCCACAAACACCAACTGGTTCTCTTACAACCATCGCTTGTATCGGATCGGCTACATGATATGTTTGCCCATCTGGTTTTGTAATCAAGCCTGCGTAATAGCGAAAACAAGCCGCTGCATCTCCAATATCTCCTTCTGCCTCACGGTATGTTTTTCCATTATCCATTGTTTCAAGATACGCTAATTCTTCCATATTTTTATCAATTTCATCTGCTATTTTAAATAAATATGATGCCCTTTCAGCAGCGGATGTTTCTGACCAAATTCCGCTATCAAAAGTCTCTCTTGCCACTTCGATCGCGTATTTTGCATCCTCAATTGTTCCCTCAGGTGCATATGCTATACCCTTGCCATTCGCAGGGTTAATAATCGTTCTTTTCTCTTGATTACTAGACTCTCTCCATTCACCGTTTACATACATTTTTAAATCTAGCACTGTATTGAATCCCCCTTTATCGATCGTTTATATATTTATAAGCAATTTTCATGCCAATATATAAAGTGCACCAAAATCATACACAGACTGACTATTTTCTTAAAATCAACAAAAAATTTATGCATTTTCGCATACGTTATTCTATTTTGCATAAAACAGAACATTAATCACTTCTACTACCCACAAATATCAAAATTGCTCTACAAATTAACAAAAAGGAGAAGTCTATGTGACTTTCTCCTTTTTTAGGAATAAGAGATTATATCAGCCTCTATCCCTTTTTCGCTAACAATTTTTTGATATTTACGACTCACTGAAGATTGGCTGATTCCAAGAGCTTTTGCAGCCTTGGTCGTTGTTTTATACTGCTTCATTGCAAGTAAAATCAATTGTTCTTCTACAGAATGTAGTGCTTCTTGTAATGGTAATACTCTTGTAATAACTGGTTTTGATTTTTTAAAATCATAACCAGGTGTTAAAAACTTACTAACAAACTCCGCTTCAATTACTGGATCGTCTGCTGATACTACTAAACGTTCAATCATATTTTGTAATTCACGTACATTTCCTGGCCATGAGTAAAACTCTAGTAAGTTAAGCGCATCCGGAGTTAAATGATAATTTTTATTATACTTTTCATTTAACTGTTGCAAGAAATGAAAGGCAAGTACCGGAACATCTTCCATTCGCTCTCGTAGAGGAGGAACTTGCAATGGAATTACATTTAAGCGATAAAATAAATCTTCACGGAACGTTCCTGCCTCTACCATTTTTTCAAGACTCTTATTTGTAGCGGCAATAATTTGTACATTTATTTTCGTAGGTATTGTACTTCCAATAGGGATTACTTCTTGTTCCTGCAGAACTCTAAGCAATTTCACTTGCAAATGTAGGGGCATTTCTCCAATTTCATCTAAAAATAAAATACCTTGATCAGCTCGCTTAAAATATCCTTCTTTTCCATTTTTATCTGCTCCTGTAAAAGCACCTTTCGTATAACCAAATAGTTCACTTTCTAACAAAGTTTCTGGAATTGCACCACAATTTAATTTTAAAAATGGCTTTGCAGATCGCTTTCCAAGTTGATGAATTGCTTGGGCAATTACTTCCTTTCCGACGCCCGATTCTCCAGAAATAAGAACATTGGAAGAAAAATCTGCTATTTTTTTAGCTTGGTTAATAATTTGTTCCATTTTAGGACTACAGTAAATAAGCTTCTTAAGAAAACGATCTTTATTTTTAAAGTCATCTAACTCCTTCTTATATTGCTCTGATATCTTCTTTATTTCATGTAATTCCGTCTTCAACCTCGTTGCTTCGGTAATATCCCTTGAGGCAATAATAATTCTATGAAGCTCTCCGCTTTCATTAAATACAGGATTTCCGACCGCCAATATTTTCCTTCCAATTTTTGTTTCTTGTACAACTGATACCTTTTTTTGTTGTTCCAATACTAATCGTGTAACAGATGGACTAAATAATCCTTTCTTCTCTAAGTCTAAAAGATTTTTTCCTAAAAGATCTTTCAAATTACTCCCCCAAAAATCATTGATGACGGTTTCACTGTAACGAATTAATTCTCCTTTATGATTAACAACTAATATTTCATCATAAATACTAGACAAGATTGCATGTAAATCTTTATTTAAATCCTTTATATATTCAATTTCCATCGCCATGTCCTCAACCATCGGCAAATCTTGTACAATAATAACCATTCCTTCGATACTCTGATCAAAGTTTGGAATAGGACTATAGTCAACTAATACGCCCATCTCGTTTGTGATTTGTAATTGATTCAAAATCGTTTTTCCCGTTGCAAATACGTTATTAATATGTTCTTCATTAAAAATCTGTTCTGCTGATACATTCATAACTTTTTCAGGAGTCGATTTAATCATTTTCAAACCAGATTCATTGCAATTTACAATTTTTCTTTCACGGTCTACTACAAAAATCCCCATTGGAATAGACGTTAAAATAATTTTCAGTATATCAACACTCTGATTTTCTTGTTTAAATAGTTCTGCAAAAACATCCTCTCTTCTTATATATCCTGTTAACTCATCCATTTCATTTTTCACTATGGCAATCGGCGCTCCAATAATTTGAAAAAGAGCTGTTAAAGAAATATCTTTACTAAGATGACATATTGTATCTAGCGAAACAGCATTTGAAAGCAGTGCCTTGGAAGTTAACCCTTTACTGTTTGATAGCAGATCTTTAACGTGAACGTATGCAAATAATTTCTCTCCTCTTTTTAAAAATAGAAAAGATTCTTTTATATTTTCAAAATCTATATTCCATTCCTTTTCAGATTGATCGATAGGTAGAGAAACAATAGGTCTAATTTTTTTATGAGCAATGGAAAACATTCTGCTATTCCTCCTTTGAACTACTTAACTTGTATTGTATCATTAAATACTGATTTTTTTAATTAATCTGAAAATAAAACATTTCTTCCTTTGTTTAAAAAAAAAAAGGAAGATGAACGCTTCCATCTTCCTCATTGTTCTATCATTAATCATTAATCACTACCACTAACGAAAAGGTCTTCTTGAATATAAGCTAATACCATACCTGGAATTACTTTATCTCCTGCTTCTACTTCTAAAGATTGAACTTCTCCACTACATCCCATCTTAATTACTTCCAGTTTACCATTCATATCTTTAATAGAAAATAATGGCTCCCATTCATAAACTCGAGAATCCTTATCAATAGACACTTTTTCAATTGTTCCATAGCATGGGCTCGTAATAATATCATAGTACATAATCAATCATCCCTTTCTTTTATTCTATTAATATTGTTCTTCTAACCTTTGTGACTGAAGAATCATATGGAAAAAGCTTTGAAACTCTTCTATATCTTCTACCTCAATTCCTAGCCTTGGTGCCCAATATTGTTCCTCTCCAATATCTTCTTGACTTAATAAAATCATTCTCCCATTTTGAATAGAGGTAACCATTGCTTTTCCAAGAAACTGTTGTGAATACGTAACAGCTATATCATAACGATGACTATTCGACAAAATACAATAATAACCGATTTGTTGTCTCTCCACTTCTTCTAATAAAATATCCAGTTTCATTTGAGCCCTCCTTTAGGTTAAAAATGCAACCAACCTCTTAGGCGAGATACTTCTACAATCTTGCGAACCCCTTCAATGTAAGCAGCAATTTTCATATTTACTCCATAGCGTTTAGAAGTGTCAAGTACGCTAGAAAAACTAGAGGTGATTTTTTCCTTTAAACATTGATCAACATATTGCTCTGTCCAGTAATATCCTTGGTTATTTTGACACCATTCGAAATAAGAAACAATAACGCCACCAGAGTTTGCTAAAATATCTGGAACAACCAAAATTCCCTTTTCTTCTAACATGGTTATCGCTTCTTTTGTTGTTGGACCATTTGCAGCCTCAATGATAATCTTACATCCAAGCCTTCCTGCATTATGTTTCGTAATCACTCCCCCAATTGCCGCTGGAATGAGTACGTCACATTCTTTTTCTAACAACTCCTGATTAGAAATTGTTTTACTAAAGAGATTCGATACTACACCAAAAGAATCTCTGTTTTCTAGTAAATAAGGAACATCGAGACCGTCTGGATTATAAATTCCTCCTATAGCATCTGATACCCCAACTACTTTCACACCAATATCATATAAATATTTCGCCAAATACCCTCCAACATTCCCAAACCCTTGAATAATAACCCGCATATTTTGCAGCGGAATTTGTTTTAACTCACTTACTAACTGAAGTGTATACAATACACCTTTAGAAGTTGCTGTTTCCCGGCCCTGTGATCCTCCTAACATTAATGGTTTCCCGGTAATAAAGCCCGGAGAGTCAAACTCCCTTATATGATCATATTCATCTAGCATCCAAGCCATAATTTGTGCATTTGTGTACATATCAGGGGCTGGAATATCTTTCGTCGGTCCTACAATTTGACTTACTGCTCTTACATACCCACGACTCAGTAACTCTAGCTCTCTAAAACTCAGCTCCTGCGGATTACAAATAATCCCGCCCTTTGCACCTCCATATGGCAGTCCTGTCACTCCACATTTTAAGCTCATCCAACCGGCAAGCGCTTTTACCTCTTCTGCCGTAACATCTGGATGGAATCTAATACCGCCTTTTGTTGGCCCTGCTGCGTCGTTATGCTGAGCGCGATACCCTTGAAATACCTTTGTTGTTCCATCATCCATTCGAACAGGAATACTTACTTCTAAAAAGCGCATCGGTTTTTTCAGAAATTCGAATACTTCGTCTGGATAACGTAAAAAATGAAGCGCCTCTTTTAATATAGCTTGAAATTCCTCTAAAGGATTTTCAAGCTCAACCGTATTTGTTTGTTTTTCTGATTGAATTGGCACAATAACACCCCGCTTTATATTTTTACTAATTGTACAAAGCAATAATCGTGCCAAGTGAAAATACTATGTTAATCATATCGTGTCATCCCCCTACTTATGAATCTTTGAATGACTTATGCAATATTGCTTTTTATATTTCCTGTACTTCTTCAAAGTGCATTTGCGGAGGAGCTGAACGGAACATATTTGTAATATATAGAAGGTACCCAATCCCAATAGCAGCCCAGCAAAGTCCCAGAATAAGTGAATGAATATTGAGGTTAAACCATAGTACTGCTACAGTACCAGCACCTAAAATAGGCATAACTAAGAAATTTAAACAGTCTTTTATCGTTTTATATCTTTTTTTCTTAATGATATAGTAGGAAATTACAGATAAATTAACAAATGTAAATGCAATAAGCGCCCCAAAGTTAATAAGAGATGCTGCCGTTTCTAAATCCATGAATATAGCGGAGAGCGAAATAACTCCTACCAAAATAATATTATATACTGGAGTTCGCCAGCGAGGATGAATGTATCCGAATATTTTCTTCGGAATTACATTATCTCGCCCCATTACGTACAATAATCTGGATACACTTGTATGAGAAGCTAAACCGGACGCAAGTGTACCCATAAGCGTTCCTACTAAAAAGAAAGCTTGAAATAGTTTTCCACCAACATATAACGCAATTTCTGGAGATGCTGATTCTTGATCTTTAAATACAGATGTATCCGGAAAAAAAGATTGTGTAAAATACGTAGTAGTAATGAATAAAATCCCACCGATTAAAGCAGTAAGAAAAATAGCTCGAGGAATTGTCTTCTTCGCGTTTGGTGTCTCTTCTGCAAATGTAGTTACTGCATCAAAACCTAAAAATGAAAAACAAAGAATTGTCGCACCTGCAACTAACGGTGATATTTGTATATCTGATTGAAAAAACGGCTGAATGGAAAAAACTTCTCCTGTTCCCTCTCCCGCTAGTAAACCTTTTATAACTAGAAAAACAAACACGGCCATTACTAGCACTTGAAATATTACTAAGAACGTATTGAAGTTAGCAGTAACATTTACACTAATCATATTTATTAATGTAATCAGTAGAACAAAGCCAATGACCCATATCCAATTAGGAACACTCGGGAAAAACGCTGACATATAAATTCTTGTTAATAGTGCGTTCACCATCGGTAGAAATAAATAATCCAATAATGCTGACCATCCAACAAGAAATCCAAGCTTTGCACTAATTGTCTTCTGTGTATACGTATAAGCAGATCCTGCGGTAGGAAAAACCTTTACCATTTTGCCGTAGCTTGCAGCGGTAAACAACATCCCTGCTAATGCAATCAGATAAGCTCCTGGAACATGCCCACCCGTTTTTTCAGAAACGATCCCAAATGTATCAAATCCAACCATCGGTGTCATATACCCGACCCCTAGCATAACAATTGACCAAAGCCCTAATGAACGTTTTAGACCAACCACTTTTCCCACCTATCATTCCCCCTACTTTCTCTATCTAATTTCCATTTAAAGATTGACAGTCGAAAGGAAACGCTTTCAAATCACTACACATCACACCAAGTATCCCCCTTTTTTTCGTTTTTTAAATATTCATGCAATTTTCGAGCCAAAATTTCTAGAATTTAAAAATTCAATACGAAAAAGAACGTATAGGTGGAATTGGGCCTCATTTCTTCTCATTTTTTATTCATTTTGACATAAGTTATTCAATCTCTCATACCACTAAATATAAAAAACATAACTTTAATCCGTGGTTTTTTCTTTATTCCCACTGATTATAATTCCTCACAAATTGGGCTTTTATGGGATAAAAATATTTTTACGAAATAATAACATTATGTAAACTACTTATACAAAAAAGCTGTCTTTATAAAAAAGACAGCTTTTTCTATAACACTATATTAAAAATTGAATACGAAGTCATCATCCGATAACTTTTCAACATTTGTTGCTTTTACGTAACCATTTCCTTTTACAGAGAAGAAATCATGGTTTTTCGTATCTGTACGTAAACCATTTAAAACGATTGGGTTAATTTCTTCTTCCTCAAACTTCGGCTCAAGTCCTAGGTTCATAAGTCCTTTATTCGCATTGTAACGAACGAAACGATTTACATCTTCCACAAGACCGATAGAAGTATAAATTTCTTCTGTATATGCCATTTCAATTTCATACAGTTCCATTAATAACTCTTGTGTTTCTTTTTGCACTTCTTGTTGTTCTTCTGCAGAAAGTTCCGCGAAGATTTGTTGTGCTAAAATACCAACGAATACACCGTGAATTGACTCGTCACGAATTATTAAGTTAATAATCTCACCACTTGCAGTCAATTTTCCTTGCCCTGCTAAGTAAAGTGGATAGAAGAATCCACTATAGAATAAGTAACTTTCTAAGAACACACTTGCTACCATTGCCATGTATAACTCTTTTTTCGTTACTTCAGGCTTTAATAAACGACGATAGTAACTAGTAATAATACCAGCCTTTTTCTCAAGTAATGGATGATTATCTACCCATTCAAAAATATCATCAATTTCTTCTTCCGTAGCTAACGTTGTGAAAATATGACTGTAACTCTTCGCATGTACTTCTTCCATAGCTCCCATGAAAGCTAATACACTTTTCGCTTGTAAATTTTCAAGATGAACAAGTACAAGAGGCATCCCTTCGCCACCTTGTTTCGTATCTAAAAGTGTTAAACCACCTAATACACGCTTATACGCAATTTGCTCTTCTTTTGATAATTGCACCCAAGTATTTTTGTCAGAAGACACTGCGATTTCTTCTTCTGTCCAAAACTGAGCGATGTTTTGCTTCCAAAACATTAAACTAAAATCATCTTCTTTTTTGTTCCAGTTTACCGCACGCATTAAATCGCCCCTTCTCTCTAAATAAACATGAAAAATTGATAACTAAGCATGAGCAGGGTTCAGAAAAACCCTGCTCACAATGTCTCACTTTTTCTTATTAAACAGTACAAGCTACGCACTCTTCCACGCTTAATTTACGTGTTCTCGTATAATACAGACTCTTCAAGCCTTTTTTATGTGCATAAATGTAGTAACGTGCTAACTCACGTGTTGAAATATCACTATTAACATAAAGAATTGTACTAATTCCTTGGTCAATGTGTTCTTGAACTTCAGCGATTAAATCAATTAGTTTAAATTGATTCATATCATAAGAAGATTTATAGTACCAGAACGTATCTTTTGATAAATATGGCATTGGATAATATGTTGTCGCATTCGCATACGTTCTTGATTCGATTTGACTTACGATCGGCATTACACTTGAAGTTGCATTTTGAACGTAACTGATAGATTGTGTTGGAGCGATAGCAAGACGATATGAGTTATATAACCCATTCTTCTGCACTTGCTCTTTTAAACTTGTCCAATCTTCTTTTGTTGGAATATGAATTCCTTCAAATAGTTGCTGAACTTTCTCAGTTACTGGGCTATAATCTGTCGTTTCATATTTTTCAAAGTATGTGCCTTTTGCATAATCCGATTTATCAAAGTCTTTAAATGTTTCGCCTTTTTCTTTAGCGATCTCCATACTCTTCTCAATAGAATAGTAATTTAACATCATAAAGAATGTACGAGCGAACTCTTTCGCTTCTGCACTTTCATAAGCGATTTTGTTTTTCGCTAAATATCCGTGTAAGTTCATTGCGCCAAGTCCAACTGAATGCAGCTCGTCATTTGCTTTTTTCACAGTTGGTGCATTCGGAATGATCGTCATATCAGAAACAGCTGTTAAAGCTTCCATTCCCGCATGAACCGCTTCACGAATTTCTTTATTTTCCATTACGTTTACGATATTTAATGAACCTAAGTTACAGTTAATATCGCGGCGGATAATGTCATCCGTACCGTAATCATTTATTTCAGAAGTTTCTTGAAGCTGGAAGATTTCTGTACACAAGTTCGACATCTTCACAGTTCCAATATCCTTCAGTGGATGTTGGTTATTTGCATTAGATTTAAACATTAAGTATGGGTAACCAGACTCAAGTTGAATCATCGCAATTTTAATAAGCATATCACGCGCACTAATATCTAGTGGCTTCTTCTTCACTTTCGGA
This sequence comes from Bacillus sp. H1a, assembly GCF_000633475.1. Lineage (NCBI taxonomy): Bacteria > Bacillati > Bacillota > Bacilli > Caryophanales > Bacillaceae > Bacillus > Bacillus sp. H1a. Next base: position 20,929 of record NZ_AYMH01000070.1, read on the forward strand.
TTGCTCATTAATTCATCGTACATTTCATCAATGTCAATATCATCTAAATGCTTTCCGTATTCTTTAAACACCGTATAAGGCGCGAAAACATGGAAAGGTTCATTTTTCTCAGCAAGCTCAAAGAACTTACTTGGAACGATAATCCCGATTGATAGAGACTGAATACGGCTCTTCTCATCGGCATTTATTTTTTTTGTATCAAGGAATTCAATAATATCCCAATGGAAAATGTTTAAGTATACAGCGCCGGCACCTTTTCGTTGCATATTGTTACTCCATATCGTCAAAACGTATGGGGGATAGTCATTTCTGCTATCCTCTCTATATCGCTATAGAGTTCAGACCATATCTTCTTCTCGCCCAATTCTTCATTTAACCATTTATCATATGTTTGATGCACATGAATATGGCATAAACTATAATAACTGTATACACCCTTTGAATTTGGTTGTTTTGAGAAGCCAGGTTCGAGCTACATAGTCACCTACATAGCCACTTGGTCGTTGAACCTTCTCCATATCTAATAGATTTAGGAGCTTGGCTGCTGATTTCCTGCAATCTTGGATTTTTAGGGGCCGCTACGTAATTTCTTCGTAGTATCCTACCTCGATATACTCAGGCGTTCCAGCAATTGACCCGGTTTTATAGTTGAGCCATAAAGTTAACCCAACTGATTCGCATATGAAAACGAATCTTCAAGCAATTTCATAACAGGTACTACACCACTTGCTGCGTTATCAATACCTTTAATTTGCTCACCACGTGCGCGTAGCTTAGATAAGTTTAAAGCTACTCCCCCACCGATTTTCGATAGCTGCATCGCAGTATTAATGTTAAAGCCGATTGAATTTAAGCTATCGTCCATCTCTAACAAGAAACAAGACACCATTTCTCCTCTTCTGCTTCTTCCCGCATTTAAAAAGGTTGGTGTCGCTGGTTGATAGTTTTGTTTTACAATCATGCTTGCGAATTGTTTTGCCTTCGCAACCTCACCGCGTCCTAAGTATAATGACACAATTGCTACACGATCTTCATAGCTTTCTAAGTATTGTTTTTGATCATTCGTTTTTAACGCATAATCTTTGTAGAACTTAGATGCTGCCATATAAGATTGGAACTCGAAGTTTTCACCATAAGCGATGTTATATACTTCTTCTACTTCCTCCAAGCTATACTCTTCCAGAACGTTGTAATAGTAATCGTGTTCTTTCATATACTCCATTCGCTCTGCCACGCTATTAAAATGAACGGTATTCTCTCTAGCTTCTTCCATAAAGACTTCTAATGCCTCTTTATCTTTATGAAGCTGATAAAAACCGTCCTGCATTTGCGTGATTTCATTATTCAGTTCAATGTGTCGCAATCTCCCGCACCCTTTCTTTAAAATATTCTACATCATTATTTGTTCCAGATAACTCAAATTTTGATACAATAGGCACTTCATATTTAGCAGAAATTTTGTCAGCACTTGCACCGAACATGTCTCCCCAGTTACGATTGCCGCTTGCAGATACGCCTTTTAATTTGTCATTATTGCGTTCTAAAAAGTCTAAAACACGTTCTGGTACATTGCCAAAACCTGTTGTATACGTAATAAGAATAAATTCTTCATCTAGTACTAGATCTTCATCAATTTGAACGGCCGGCATATTTAATTTGTGGATGAAACGCTTCACGTTTCCTGTCATAGAATCATATGCAACTAACATTTCCGACCCTCCCTCTCCAATCTATATTCTCTGTATGTCGTTTCTTGATTTCTCTATATATTGTATTACGTTTCAAAATAAGACACAAGATATATGTATAAATTCTTTCTTTTTTTAACTTTTACTTTTCGACATGACCGTCGATTTTTTTCAATACAATGACTATGAAACAACATTCTAAAACTCATGTCAATAAAGTGCTTTTCGAAAAAGTTGTCAACGGATTTAACCTTATTTTAAAAAAAGTTAACAATATTTTTTGTCATAAAACGGTAAATGCTGGAGGAATATATTTCTCCAGCATCACGCAAAAAAGAACAGACTTTAAACGATAATCTGTTCCAAAAAACGATTACATTTATCCAATTTACTTTATTAAATATTATACATATCCTCTTATTCCTCGTTACATACTAAAAGATAACTATTATAGAAAAGGATTATTATTATGGAGCTTCAATTTATTTATGAAAAAATTTTATATGTTTATTCACAATGTTCAATACGCAAAATATCTTTCACAAATATATGATGGGGATTCTCATCTTTATCAAGTAACGTACATACAGGAGCTTCTTCATCAAAGTATACGATCATTCCTTCTACGTACTGGTATGTACGCTGAACTTGTACAGTTACTTTAATCTCTGCCGCTTGCTCATATGCCCGTTTTATTTTCTGAAGCATTTTCGCTGAACACTTTCGTTTCTCTGGATACATAACCATTCCCATAAATCTATTCCCAGCTCTATCTTTCCACATATAATCCCAATGTGGTAATATGCCTTGTTTAAAATCGCCCATAATTCTCCTCTCCCTTATCTTCTATTTACGAACGTGGTGTTTCTGAATATGTATAAATCACCTGTCCACCACGCTGTGCGTTCCCAATAATATGTTTAAAATCTTCTCGATTTACAACAACTTCCCTAAACGTATAAAATACATCTTTCGTTGCAATATACTCCTTTATTTCACCATTTTTCAGCTGATCCAAAATTGTATTTGCTAATTGTTCATCCATGTATTTCACCTCTCTGCAATATTTTATTTTATCGCATCTTCTATAGGTCGACAACGGTAAAATTATCCCGTTACTATTATGTAATGCACTTTCATTATTTTTATAGCTATATCACTTTATTATATTCGCACTAAATATCATATACTAACATAGCTACTTCTCTATATCAAACTTTTTGACACCCTGTATAACAAAGTTCCAAATCACTGTTTGATATTTTGTTTTATGCTACAATATATACGTAGAACTAGGAGGGATACTATGATTCGGAAAGCAAAAAAGACAGATGCGGTAGAAGTAGCACCTTTATTGTATAACGCTCTGCACGAAATTGCTGAAAAAATCACAGGTAGCACAGTTGAAGCAAAAGTAATACTAGGACTTGAAACATGGTTCGCAAAAGAAAATAATCGATTGAGCTATGAAAACTGTTTAGTGGCTGAACAAGGCGGAAAGGTAGTTGGGGTTATTGTCGTTTATCACGGTAGTGACGCTGAACAACTTGATGCACCAATTGTACGCTACTTAAGAGAGTTACATGGAGATGAATCCATTACGTTAGAAAAAGAAGCTGAACTTGATGAGTATTATATTGACACGTTGTCAGTTTCAAGTATGTACAGTGGACGTGGTATTGGCTCTAAATTAATCGAGGCAGCTGAACTTCAGGCAGCTGAAAAAGGTCATGAAAGAATCGCCTTACTTGTTAACTTAGAAAACAAACGCGCTTTTTCACTATATGAAAAACTTGGTTACAAAGAAGATAAAACCGTTATGCTCGTTGGCGAACCATATGCCCATCTAATAAAGCCATTACGTATATTAGTTTCCATGTTTTAAAAAGAAAGAGGCTGCCAAAAAGTAGCTATTCAGCTACTTTTTGGACGGCCTCTTTTAAGTTAATTTTGTATTTAATACATTTCCATTCATCGCCTCATGAAATGTATACGCTGTACATCCCCACGGCTTACGATGAAAAATAGGAGGCCCAGACCACCCCATTGCCCTCAGTTCTGTACCAATCATCGTATTAAAATAACTATGGCTTACTAGCGCTATACGCCCGTGTACAAGCGCATAGCGATGTAACATGTTAGCAGCTTCTCTTGCTCGTTCTCTCGCTTCTTTATAAGACTCAACTTCTTTATGATATCCAACCATCCATAAAGCACGTCCAATGAAAAACCACGTCCCAGTTTTACATTTAAACCATGATGGTGCAAAAAAAGTCGATGGCACTTCTACTTCTCTAAAAAGTGAGCTTTGTATAAAAGACAAGGAATCCATTAATTCCGCTGCTGACTGCACAGCACGTCTTTGATCGCTCGATACAATCAACTTTGCTGATTCAATTGCCTCAATCGTTTCTATTGGTATGTTACATTCTCTGCTCCCATTATCTCCATCATACCTCTTCAGCCATTCATGAAATGAAGTAATTGTCATCGGTTCTATAGCACTATTCAAACGACCATGACGAATAAAAGAAATCCGCATTCTTTCCACTCTCCATTCATCACTTACGAACTATATTATGTACAATTTCTTACATTCATCATAACATGCTGAAAATGAAAGTTACACATTGCTACATATCACCACCACTATCATGTGTTACCGAAGCATGTATCCCATCCAGACCATCAAAATATGTAGTTGTTTCCTGATGACGAATTTTTTTCAACTGTATATAAGAAAATAAAAATAAAAATAACGCTATAAAACTCCCCACAACTTCAAACATCATTTTACCGCCCCTAGTTTCTCCCACTTTAATAGGTCATTGTACATCTTTATTATACTCCTATATAAAGATGTATGCATTTTTATCATTCCTCTTCTAACAACATGTTTTGTGCATATTCCCTTACAAAAGTGAATATTTTTCGAATTTTTACTTTGGAAACATTTACAAATTAGAAAATATAGTTCAAAATAAGAGGAAATAAAAAGCCCAAATTATTCTTTTTTGGGGAAAACTGTAACAAGGAGAGTTGCTTATGCAGATCGCAGAAACTGGAGATATCATTGAATTTAAAGGTGGAATGCAAGGCCGTGTTCAAAAAGTAAATACAAACTCCGTGATTGTTGATATAACTATTATGGAGAATTTTAGAGAACTAGATATGGAACCTCTTACAGTTGTAAGCCATAAAAACTATACTGTTATTAATCAACATGCATAATATAATAGAAAGAAAGGATCTGTATATCATACAGATCCTTTCTTTCTATATATATTAACGATTATCAATTGTTTCTGGATATAGATCGTGATTCATCATGCGGTAGTCTGCCATTTCCTCATACTTAGTTCCTGGGCGACCGTAGTTACAGTAAGGATCGATTGAAATCCCACCACGTGGTGTAAATTTTCCCCATACCTCAATATAACGTGGATCCATTAATTTAATTAAATCATTCATAATAACGTTCATGCAATCCTCATGAAAGTCACCATGATTTCGGAAGCTAAATAAATATAGCTTTAATGATTTACTCTCTACCATTCTTTGTTCTGGAATGTAGCTAATATAAATTGTCGCAAAATCTGGTTGTCCTGTTTTCGGACATAAACTTGTAAATTCAGGACAATTGAATTTTACAAAGTAATCACGGTTTGGATGGTTATTATCAAATACCTCTAAAATTTCCGGGCTATATTCAAATAAATATTTTGTATTTTGATTTCCTAATAATGTTACATCTTTTAAATCTTCATCTAATCTTCCTGCCATTTTAAACATCCCTTCTCGTTATACCCCTCGTTTATTTCCCCATACTAACGCATGAAGCTGAGGCAGTACTTTCGCATCATTCATTTCTTTACAGTGCACAGCTTTTTCAATAAGCCACTCATATTTTTCTAATAAGTTTTTAATAAGCATTGCATCATCCACTGTTTTCGTATCATCATTCCCTACTTGTAAGAAAAATGGTACATTTGGATAACGCTCGTGCATCTTGACTGCATATTCAAAATCTTGATCATCGAATACTACTACTTTTAAACTAAAATCTTTCCCTGCTAGTTTATGAATAATAGAATCTAACATCTGAAAATCTGTTTTCATCGTTGAACTTGGTGGTTTTGGAGAAATCGTTACCTCATCAATTTGAAGTAACCAATCTTGCCATTTACTCCCTTGCGTTTCTATCGCTGTTCGCATACCATTCTCTTTTAATATAGAAAGAAGAAATTGCATATTTTTCAGTAAAACAGGATTTCCACCTGAAATCGTAACATGAGAAAAATTATCTCCACCAATTGCTACAAGCTCACTCCAAATATCTTCCGGTGTCATTTGTCTAATTTGCTCTTTTGCTGACCCATCCCATGTAAAAGCGGAATCACACCAAGCGCAGCTATAATCACAGCCCGCTGTACGGATAAACATTGTCTTTTGTCCTACAACCATCCCTTCTCCTTGAATGGTCGGGCCAAATATTTCTAAGACAGGGATTTTACTCATCGAGCATCCACTCCCGTCTTACTTCCGCATAACTAGTCGGTGTTTCAAAAAGACGAACAAATTCAACACGAGCTCCCTTGTATTCGTTCACACGATTATCTTTTATTAATGCTTCTGCCATCTTTTCATAAATCCATACGACCATATTTTCAGCAGTCGTATTCATTGCTGGCAATGTTTCGTTTAAATAACGATGATCTAAATAAATTTCTATTTCATTTTTCCAAATTTCTTTTATATCTCCAAAGTCAATTGCAAGGCCTATTTCATTTACATATCCACTAATTCCAAACACGACTTTATATGTGTGGCCATGTAAATTTTTACATTTTCCTTCATAACAGTGTAAATGGTGCGCTGCATCAAATGTAAATTCCTTGCTGACCATTACTCTTTTATTATGATATTTGAGTTGTTCACGCTGAATATCCTTGTCCATTTTTTGCAAATTTTCTACGATGCGAAATCCAAAAAAGTTATCCATTAGTTGTTCGCTCCTTCGCGTTCTTGTAGATACGTATCTAATCCTGCTTTACGAAGTTGACATGCTGGACATTCACCGCAACCATCACCAATGATTCCGTTATAACACGTTAATGTTTTTTCTCTAACAAACTCGAATGCTCCAAGTTCATCTGATAATTTCCATGTCTCTGCTTTATCAATCCACATAAGTGGTGTATGAATAACAAACGGATAATCCATAGATAAATTTAATGTAACGTTTAATGATTTCACAAACACGTCACGGCAATCTGGATAACCACTAAAATCAGTTTCACATACACCCGTTACAATATGACGTGCTCCCACTTGTTTTGCTAATACCGCAGCAAATGATAAGAATAGTAAATTTCGTCCATCTACAAATGTCGATGGCAATTCACCTTCTTCATGTGTAATCTCCATATCCGTTCTCGTTAACGCATTTGGAGCAAGTTGATTTAATAGGCTCATATCTAGTACCGTATGTTTAATACCTAGCTCTTTCGCAATTTCTGCTGCACAATCAATTTCTAACTTATGACGTTGATTGTAGTTAAACGTTACAGCTTCCACTTCTGCGAACTGTTGCATTGCCCAAAATAAACATGTTGTACTATCTTGTCCACCACTAAAAACAACAACTGCTTTTTCCTTTTTCATTTTACTCATTCTCCTTCTCTACTACGAATAAGAAGAAAGAACGTTCTTGAACTGTCACAATAAAAAAACAAAACAATACCTAAGGATATTGTTGTTTCCATAGTTTTTTATAGAGGGAGTTCGCGAACCTCTCCCATGCAGTGCACGGAATTTCTTCTTTCATTGACAAAGATTATTGTAACATATTGTATACTACCAGAAAAAATTTCTGATTTTTCCGCTATTTCATATTTCATTTCTTTCATTTTATAGTATGATTAATTTAATGTTAGAAGAGAGGAGGCACCCCACTGAAGCTCTTTATTATTTACCTCTTTTTAAATATATTATCCATTCTCGTTACAATGCTTGTATATCATTTATTTTGGAATCAGAAAGGGAGACGATCTCCTAAATTAAATTCAGCTATATTTATTGTATTGTGTTGCCTCGCTACCATACTATGTATCACTTTTGCAGCAAAAACAAATAATGGTTTTCAATTTGATATGCGTCATATCGTATTAATTGTCGGCACATTAACAGGAGGACCTATTGCTGGGGGTTCTATTTTAGTTGTATTAAACATATATCGCTTTTTATTAGGAGGAATAGGTGTTTTTCCATCCTTTATCGCTTCTATTCTCCTATTTATTGTTCTACTATTGACATACAAACTTTTTAATCGAAGTTCTAATCATGTAAAAATAACACTTGCTATTTTTTACAGTCTCACATACGGGTTTGGTTGGATACCTTTCTTCCTTTCAGAGGTTACAAATAGGGCAGATTATATACCACATATCATTGTATACGAACTATGTACGATGGTTGGCACGATCCTTATTTTATATTTACTACACATATTACAGACGCAAGTTCGTCTCCAAAATGAACTTATGAACGCCGAAAAATTTCATTTAATCGGTGAAATGGCAGCTTCCATCTCTCATGAAATTCGCAATCCTTTAACTTCAACGAAAGGATTTTTGCAACTTTTACAGTCGGATACATGTTCTGAGGAAGAGCGAAAATTATATATCGACATAGCCATTAATGGTATCGAACAAGCAAATCATGTTCTTACCGACTACTTAACTTTTGCGAAACCGAGTATTGAAAAAGAACAACGATTACAAGTAGAAGAAGAATTACTTCATGCGTTGTCTTTGATCACACCTCTCGCCAATTTAACAAATGTTCGTATACATTATATAAAACAAAGTACCTCTTTCTTTATCGCTGGCGAAAAACAAAAACTGAACCAATGCTTATTAAATATTTTTAAAAACTGTATTGAGGCTATGCCTACAGGTGGTGACCTTATTCTTACATTAGTTCCAGACCATAAACATATACAATTATATATAAAAGATACAGGAGTTGGTATGGATCAAGAACAAGTAAAACGCCTTGGGTCACCTTTCTACTCAACAAAAGAGAAAGGGACCGGACTCGGAATGATGGTCGTCTTCAGTGTCATTCAAGCAATGGATGGAAAAGTTGATATTATAAGTGAAAAAGGTACAGGTACAACCTTCTTATTAACTTTCCCGCTCATACAAAAAACGTGATGGAGTTCATCACGTTTTTTCTGTTCCTTCAACTAATTCTGCAAAAGCTTTCACTTTCCCATGTGGCTTTTGATTTTCTTTTCGAGCTTTCCAGGCGCGCTCTTCTTCTCTCTTTTTCCTTGACATGTTTTTCAACTCCTTCTTTTCTTTTCTCCATGTAGTATTCCAAAATGTGAAAGAAAACTATGCATAAATAAAAAAGAAAAGAAGCGGTTCCCCACTTCTTTCACTTTATCCCGCTATTTGTGGGCAGTAAGACTCCCACCTCAAAATTCGGATGTAAAGCTAAGAAGTTAGAGTGAAGTCGGGCTGCCCGTAAATGCCCGATTGATGCGGAATGCCTCCCCAATGATTAAAGTTTCACTTTAACGCTGTAAAATTGCATATTTCGCTTCTTTTAGTTGTGTAAGATGTCTTTGCTCATGCAAATCAAGAAATTGAACCCATTGGTATAAATTCAAATCATTAAAAACAGGATGCTTTAATCCGTTTTCAAATAATTCTTTTTCATCTATTACGCTATGCAGCGCGTGTAATAATTCTTGTCGTGAATGTTCTAGTAATTGAATGCCTTGTAGTTTTTTCATTAATGTTTCTGTTGGTTTCATTTGTTGAGGAGCTTCTCGTTTATGTGTGCGATCAAGCGTAAGCTGGAGGTCTTTAAATGGAGCAAATTTTCTTTCTTTTTTTTGCAAAGCATATACAAGGGCAGATGTGACAGACTGTTCAACTAAATGTAAGTGATGCAAAATTTGAATAATACTCCATTTATCACGGCGTGGCTTTACATTCACCTCCGTATCATTTAACATTTCAATTTCTGATAACAGCGTGCTTCGTGTAGACTGTAATGAGTGCACTAAAGTTTCTAAACTAACATCCATATTAGATTGAAGCATAATTCTTTCCCCCCTTTTGTTGGTGAAAAGAGGTGCTCCTTATTAGAAACACCCCGTTGATAATTCTGAATTTTCTTTTATTATCTCATCATTTTTCCATTATGTCGATGTTAAACATGTGAAAAAAACGCATGTTTTTTTACAATTTTGTGTCGTCTACTGCGCGTAACCATGCTTCAATTTCTGTAATTACACTTTTTACACAATCTTCAGCAAATGGCGATGTTAAATTTGCAACTTCTACTAATTCTAAGAATGACTTACTTCCACCTTGTTGACAAAGATTCACATAATCTTCCCATGCCTCTTGTCTATTATCTCTCGCACGTTTCCAAAATTGTAGTGCACAAATTTGAGCTAGCGTGTAGTCAATATAGTAGAACGGTGAACTATAAATATGTCCCTGACGTTGCCAGAAACCACCGCGCTCTAAATAATCATTATCTTCATAATCACGATGTGGTAAATACTTCTTCTCTATGTTACGCCATGCTGACTTACGCTCTGCTGGCGATGCTTCTGGATTTTCATATACATAATGCTGATACTCATCAACAGATACACCGTACGGTAAGAATAGAAGAGCTGAACTTAAGTGTGAGAAATAATATTTATCTGCATCTTCTTCAAAGAATAACTTCATCCATGGCCATGTAAAGAATTCCATACTCATAGAATGAACTTCACACGCTTCATATGTTGGCCAATTATACTCTGGAATTTCATATTTACGACTTTCATATACTTGGAAAGCATGGCCCGCTTCATGTGTTAGTACATCAATGTCACCAGACGTTCCATTAAAGTTTGAGAAAATGAACGGCGCTTTATAATTCTCGATATATGTACAATATCCGCCACCAGCTTTTCCTTTTTTCGCAACTAAATCTAATAAATCGTTATCTAGCATAAAATTGAAAAATTCATCTGTTTCAGCTGATAACTCTTTATACATCGTTTTCCCATGATTAATAATCCAATCCGCATCTCCTTTTGGCGTTGGGTTACCTGTAGCAAACTCAAAGTTTTCATCATAATAAGCGAGCTTTTCTACACCGATGCGTGCTTTTTGTCTATTTCTTAACTCTGTTGCAACCGGAACTATGTAATCCAATACTTGCTGACGATAGTTCGCAACCATTTCAGCATTATAATCTGTACGATACATTCTTGCATATCCTAATTCAACAAAGTTCTTGAAACCAAGTGATTTCGCGATTTTCGTTCTCACTTTAACAAGCTCATCATAAATACGATCTAATTCTCCCTCATTCTCAGCTAAAAATCCGTAGTATGCTTCACTTGCTGCTTTACGTTCGCCTCTTTCTTTTCCTTGCATAAAAGGAATAAGTTGCGATAACGTTCTTTCTTCTCCTGCAAAGTCAATTTTTGCAGATGCTAATAACTGTGTATATTGTGAAGACAATTTATTCTCTAATTGTAAATCTTTCACTACTTCATCTGAATATGTTTTTAAATCACATTCAGCTAAAGCAAATAATTGCTTCCCATAATATGCTTCTAATTCTTCACGGAATGGAGAATTAATTAACGCTTTATAATACTTCGTTCCATAACCTTGTACAACTGGAGAGTATTCATCAAAGAAATCTTGTTCTTCCTTATAAAAGGCATCTGTCGTATCCACAGAATGACGAATGTAACAAAGATTCCCCATTGTACCAAAATTATTGCGAATTTCATTAATTGAATTGATCACTTGTTTTTGTTCTTCAATCGTTTTTGCATTATCGAATTTTTCTAAAGCAACAGTAAATTTCTCTTTTATTTCTTCAATATTTGGCCGTTTATATTCATAGTCTTTAAATGACATGAACGAGCCCCCTCTCCGTTATATGTATCTTTACTATAATTCAATGCTTACTTACGAATCTCCTCTTATTCTTCACCAAAATTCGGTAGTTACTGTCCTGATTATATGCAAACAAAAAAGCTTTGGATTTCTTTATCCAAAGCCCCTTTGGAACATAACATCATTTTTCATACTTTCCGATTTTTTTCAATAGATCAAGTAATTCATCCTTCTCATCCTTCGTTAGCATTTCAAAAGACTGATGTATAACTTGCTTATGACCTGGAAAAATAGAAGCAATAAAGTTCTCTCCAGACTCCGTTAATTGTGCATAAATTACACGTCTATCATTTGGACATGGAATTCGCTTTACAAGCCCTTTTTTCTCTAGCTTATCTACAACGTATGTAATGCTACCACTAGCTATTAAAATACGCTCACCAATTTGCTGAAGTGGTTGGCCTCCTTTATGATATAGGAGTTCTAATACAGCAAACTCAGTTGGATTTAATCCGTTACTTTGAATGGATTTATTTGTAATATCCATAACAGAACGATGTACACGGGATAATGCAATAAATACTTTTAAAGATTGAGAAATATCTTCTCGCTCATTATTTGATGTCATACCATTTCAACCCTTCACTTAAATTCTCCGCAACAAAAAGAAAAGCAATGTAGTACTTCATTACAATTTCCGAATGAACATTCACTCATCCCTTTTCCTTTCCCTAATATAATGCAAATGATTCTTAAATAAAAACATGACAATTTTAACATAGTTTATATATAATGATAATAAAAAAGAAGGAGTACCAAATTTGAAAGTCAAATTACAAAGCATAGTTTGTTACATACTGCTTGTTATACTGCCAACGATAGGGATTGGTACCACATTTTTTTCGTATCACACTTATCAAATGAAACAGGAAAACAAACTATCTGCTCATACTGTTCTCTTTTTATATAGAGACTATTTGGACCATCACCTTGGTGAAGCTATTTCTGCCTTAGAAATGCTCGCGAAAGTTGTAGGAACCGAAACAGGAAACATAAATGGAATTAAACAGATTGTACACGATACAGATGGAAATGATGAACGTTTTTCTGGTCTATATTACGCTACGACAGATGGGATAATTACACTCGCATCCGAAGGTGAATCAACGCACGTTGATGTCTCTGACCGCCAGTACATTCAAGATGCATTACAATCTAAGAAAACAACTGTATCATCAGTTATAACAGATCGCGTCCTTGGGCATCAGGCTATTATGATTGCCTCTCCAATATTTAATAAACAAAAGGAACTCTCTGGATTATTGTTAGCTAGTTTACGCTTTGACTACATTTCATCCTCTTTAAATGCTATTAAACCACAATATCATTTCGAAGTGACTGATAAACATGATGTAGTTTTTCTAACCGATGATAATAATGAAACAAGCGATGAGCATTCTAATATGCTTACTATCCCACTCCAAAGATTAAACTGGAAGGTCTCTGTTTCTCCGTTACCTATTCATCAACAAACCTTATACCGGTTAGTTTCAATAGAATGTACAGCTACTTTATTTTTAATGTCTATTTTATTTTTACTTGTTCAATATATGTTATTAAAACGGCAAACAAAACTAGAAAGACAACAAAATGAACTACAAAAAATTGAATTGGTTGGAACTTTTGCGGCTAGTACAGCTCACGAAATCCGTAATCCTCTTACTGGAATTAAAGGACTCGTTGCTCTATTAAAAGAGAAATATAGAGATGAACAGGATCAGTTCTACTTTTCAGTGATTGAACAAGAAATAGAACGTATTAATGAGATTGTAAGCGAATTTCTTATTTTTGGGAAGCCAACTGCCATCATTGAACAAACATATGATGTAAGAACGATTCTTAATGAGGTAGCAGTAATTATTCAATCTGAGGCGAATTTGCATAATATTATATTCCATTTACATTTGCCAGACCATCCTGTTCATATACGTTGCTCAAAAGACCATATGAAACAAGTGGTTTTAAATATTACCAAAAATGCAATTGAAGCTATGACTTCTGGGGATACATTAACCATTGTAGTAACAAACAATGAAAAACACGCACAATTGCAAATTATTGATACCGGAAAAGGAATTCCAAAACATATTCAAAAACACCTCTTTCATCCGTTCTTTACTAATAAAGATACTGGAACAGGTCTTGGACTTGTCATATGTAAACGAATTGTAGAGATGTACAATGGGCACATTTTTATTGATAGTAAAGAAAGCAAAGGAACGACAGTTCATATCGAGATTCCATTACACAGAGTATAATTATCCTTATCCCAAAAGGATAATTATACTTATTTCATAAAACCAGCCACAAGCATTCGCCAAAAATTACTCGATTTTCCTTCATACCCTATTTGAAAAATAGGTGCCTTTATAATTGAAAACCATTTCGGTGTTTGTTTTTCTTTATAACGCTGATACTGTAAAATAAGCTTGTCCAATTCTTGACTAACTTGAATTGTCTCCATACTATTTAATCCACTTGTCAATCCTGATTGAATCATTTCTTCACGTTTCATATGAATATCATGCGAAAGCTTTTCTAATGTGTACTTCCTTTTTACAGTAAACATCCATATCCCCCTTAGTATTCTTCCATGCTCTCAACTTCACTTCTACATTGATCTTTCAACTTCTTAATCACATTCAAATTTGAAGAATCAGAAATTTTAACATTTTCTCCCTGTAATTTACAAATCTTTACCCTCACTTTGAGAATTATTACAAATTATTCTATCTTTGTAAATACATTCGCAATAATAGACATTTTTTTCATCTTCTTTTTTTATAAATACCAAGTAAACAGTGGGTTCTCTATTTTCCATATACTTTTCTTCGACATTTTTTGTTTAATTTATATAAAAACGCAAAACATAATGATGATTTATAAAATAGAAAGGAAATACTTATATGCGCAAATACACTATTACATTGCTCGTTTTTACCCTGTTCGTACCCTTCTTCTTATTTCCTATTCAAGCAAACGCCCATACGAATAAAGTTGCTATTGTCATCGATGATTTCGGCAATAATATGAAAGGGACGGATAAAATGTTATCACTTCCTATTCCACTCACTATTGCTGTTATGCCATTTCTGCCTTCCACTAAAGAAGATGCGATAGCAGCCCATAAAAAAGGTCATGAAGTTATTATACATATGCCAATGGAGCCAATTAAAGGAAAGAAAGAATGGCTTGGACCAAAAGCGATTACAACAGATTTAAGTGATGAAGAAATAAACAATCGACTCGAACAAGCAATTCAAGAAGTGCCGCATGCAATTGGAATGAACAATCATATGGGATCAAAAGTAACCGCTGATGAAAGAATTGTACGTCTTATACTTTCTGCCTGTAAAAAACACGGTTTATTTTATTTAGATAGTAAAACAAACCCTAATAGTGTTGTCCCAAAAATCGGTAAAGAATTAGGGGTGCCTATTATTGAAAACCAATTATTTTTTGATGATGTATATACGGCAGATCATGTTTCAAGACAAGCCCAATTACTCATAAAAAAAATTCAAGAAAAACCCATTATGGTAGCTATCGGACACGTTGGCCCTCCAGGGGAAATTACATCACGTGTTATCGAAACTTCTATTCCTAAAATTCGCGAGCATGCAGACTTCATCTTTTTATCTGATTTAGCATTATCTCCACCACCCGTTTCGAAATAAAATTCATATACCCTACTAAAAAAAGGTACTCATCTACACATAGTAGATGAGTACCTTTTTCAATTTAAATATAATCTACGTGACTCACCCGAAATCCCTTTTTCTCTATTCTTCCAATTAATTGCTTTAATGTTTTTTCATTTAACTCATCTGATATATTTACGATAACACGGCGAATATATTGATCACCGTTATCTAAAGTAAACATTCCACCGATATTGTATGCCTTTAACAATGTCCCAATTTCTTTAATCGTTCCCTTACAATCTTGTGTTGCAATCGTTAATATATACCCACCTGTTCGCATACCAAACGAATCTTCAATAACATCAAATACATTAGAATGTGTTAAAATACCAACAAATTCATTATAATCATTTAAAACCGCTAAAAATGGAAGACGACGAATAACATAAAAAGCTCTGAAAAAAGAATCCTTTTCAAAAATAAACGCATATGAATCTTCCAGCACATCTCCCGTACTTACATGTTCTAATCCGCTATTACACTTCTTTTCTAAAAGGTCTACTTTATAAATAATCCCTGTGAATTTCTTCTCATCTTCTGCTAATACAGGGATTGCTCGAAATCCCGTTTCATTCATAATTTGCAATGCCCGTTCACCGGAATCATTCATTTTGCAAAAGGTAACCTGCTGTTTCGGCAGAAAATGATATTTAACTCGCAAAATATGTTCCTCCTTACATGTCAACATGTAATCTATATATAATAAGGAGACCTATATTTTATGAGTAAAATTATTTTTAAAACGCTTTCATTCATTTGAAATGATAACCATTGTTAATAAATTTTTATATCACAGAACTTTTTGCCCCTTTTATCATTAAAAGCTTTACGTGATAGTTCATTAAATACTCTATACCTTCCAACCATTTTTTCGTTTCTTCTGGAGTTTTCCCCCACACAATCATTCCGTAATTATGAACAAGAACTACCCCTCCGCCTTCAACAAAATTCGGAACATTACTTTCTAATAAATTAGCGAATTTTTTTTCATCTTCTACAATTGGAATTGTCATTTCTGTAATACCTTCTTTTCCAAAAACACGTTCCACGCTGCGTTTCTCAAATGTTACTTCTCCTTCTTTCCCATATAACTCTGACATTAAATGGCTATCTACAGTTTGCACTTGTAAAATACATTCCGCACTGCTTTTTTTATAAATATCCGCGTGCATAAAAGATTCTGAAGCTGGTTTTTCTTCGTTCTCAAATACTGGCTCACACATGCAATTTACAACGATAAAATCCTCTTCCGAAAATAACCCTTTATCTCTTCCTTCTACATTCACTAAAAATGTTAATGGCTCTTTTGACGTACACATCGATAAACTAATTTTTGTGCCATAAAACCAATCGCGAAGTGCCAACTCTGCTTTCACATCTTTTAATTCATTCCATTTCTTCAGAAAAAATAACATTTCGTCACCCCCGGCGTAATATTAATATAATGTTCAAATCCTTTCTATGTAAAAGGATTATTTTTTGATTATTCTAAAAATTTAATTGAATTATCACATGAGAAAGCCTTTTTGTCAATACGGTTTCACCACTCTTCGTAAAAATAGGCGACTCACATGTAAACACTCCTGTCTATTACCTACTTAATCTTGTACATATAAAAAATACGTTATTCTTCTTATTAAAGAATAACGTATTTTTCTCATTATTAGGTAAATCTAATACTTTAAGATGAGTCATTTTAGCAAGTGGTGTCACATCTTCAAGTTGATTTTTCCCGATCCATAATTCATCTAATTGATTCATTTGATCAATGCCCGATAAATCTTTAACGTTATTACGTGTTAATACTAAATCTTTTAAAGGTAATGAGTAGAACAGTGTAATATATTCAATTTGATTACCTGCTAAAGTTAAGTATGTTACATTTTTTAATTACATTAAATTTATATTTCCGGCTATAAAAAATAAAAAGCCCTTTATTCAAAGGGCCTTCTTACCTATCGTATGAAGAATTTCACTTTTTTCTTTTTCATTAATAACACCGATTTTTTGCAAAATATTCGTGTACAATACAAGTTTATTATATATCCGTTCCGACATTCCCGTCCCCTCTTTCCTCCAGCCAACTTTTTTTCTATTGGTAAATTATATGAAGGAAATGAGAAAATGTGTCCACTTTTTGCACGAATACAAATCTTTTCTCCCACTATTCAAAATCATATCAAAATTTATGTTAAGTGATTCCAACTATCCATAAAAGCTGGATGGCTAGCAAACAGTCCATTGAATGTTATGCTTTTTAGCTTCTTCTTCAAAACTACATGGCATTTTCTTATCACAAATGACATGTTGAATACGAGAAAATCCCGCTATTCTATAATTCCCTTTTACGCCTACCTTTGTATGATCACATAAAATATATGTTTTCTCAGCTAGTTTAATCATCGCTTCTGACAGTTTCGCTTTTTCTAATTCAAAGCTGGAAACCCCAAAACTTGGTAACAATCCATCAATCGAAACGAACGCTTTATGAAAATGAAATTGATGGATAACTTGCTGGGAAATAGATCCTGACACACGTGAATGCTTTGGAGATACTTTTCCGCCAATAAATAGAACTTCACCATGAAACATCTTTTTATTAATAGAAGAAATTAATTGTGTTGCTACTGGAAATGAACTTGTTACAATTGTTAAGTTTTTGCGATGAACAAGGTATGGAACCATTTGAAGTGGTGTGCTCCCATCATCAATAGCAATGACATCACCATCTTCCACAAATGTCGCTGCTTTATAACCAATTCTTTTCTTCTCTTCTATATGCAGCATCTCTCTTTCTAACATCGGTGCCTCTACCCCAGCTCCTGGAAGTTGAACAGCTCCTCCATACACTTTCTTCAGCTTTTTTTCACGATCTAATTCTTCTAAATAACGGCGAATTGTTTCTGTTGATACTGCAAACTCTCTCGCTAACTCCGAAACTTTCACTTTCCCTTTAAACTCTACCTTTTCAAGAATGGTTCGCTTTCTTTCTTCTCCTACTACAGACATAGCTTCACCCCATTTATATCTACCTCATGAAATTCTTTGCTTATACCAAGTTATAATTCTCTTTTTCAGTAAAAACCTCTTCATGAATATGAATACCGCGCTTTTCTAGTTCATCAAAAATTATTTGTGGATTTTCGAAAGCCTCTTCGGGCGTTAAAACACCGACTTTATTAACAACACCCTTTGCCATTAACTCTGTAGCAATCCCAAATGGAATACCGACGTTCCTCGTATAGGCTCTTAATTCTTCCCATCCTTTGATTGATCCATCAGATAGCGGGTGTGTATGATATAAAACATGTCGCTGTTTCTCATTATTTTTCATACCTATTACTTCTACATGAAGTGCATAACCATAAATTTCTGTTTCTTGTCCTTCTTTCGATTGTAGTAAATATTTCGAAATACAATCCATAATACCAATTTCTTTACCGTCTATTTCAATCTGATCATTACGTAAAATACCATAATCATATAAGGCACGTACGAGCTGCATATTTTGCTTTGGCCAAGTTCCTCTTGTTTCAATCAGTTTGACACCTTTATTTTCTAGTGCTTTTGCTAACGTAATCGTTTCAGAATGCGGGATTATATACTGTGTTGTTTTACCGTAAGGCGCTGGCAATTCAATTTCTCTTGGGCGCGCAAACGGAGGCACTTGCTTAAACTCACCGTCTTCATACACTGTACGCGATGGTAAATGCGGATCATATTCATATGTCGTTGTCTCTGTAATTGATGCTGAAAAAGCAATTGGACGATACGAACCGTGACTTACACGAACTGACTCTACACTATCTAGCTGGTTTGCTGCATGCATTGCCATCATTTGCGTTACACCTGGCGTCATACCAAAACCAGGTAAACATTTTTTTCATTTTGAACAAATATAGAATGGGATTCATTTTCTTCACCAAATCCATTCAAGTTCACACCGTGACACCCAGCTTCCGCAATACAGCGAGTAGACAGTCCATTTAACTTTATCGTCGTGCCATCCATTACAATGTCATAGCCTTTCATTTTTGCGACCGTATCCTCATGATTTGTCACATCGACTTTCACAAAATCAACACGAGGATCATTTAACCACTCTACTACTTTACGACCCTCTTCTTCATTAAAATCGGCTACTGTAATCTTCTCAAATGATGAAAATTGAACTAAATCCAAAATTGCTTCACGACATATTTTACCTGCTCCACCTAAGCAAAATACTTTCAACCTATAACAACTCCTTTAGCAATACTATCAACTAAACGATTAATATCTTCTTCATGTACATCACCGATATTTCCAATGCGGAACGTATCTACTTTCGAAATTTTCCCAGGGTAAATAACAAAGCCATCACGCTTTAATTCGTTATATAATCGTTGAAACTCGAATTCGCCTTCTGGATAAATGAAAGATGTAATAATAGGAGATTGATATTTTTCATCTACTAGTGGCTTAAAGCCGATTTCTTTCATTCTGTTCACTAATAGTTTTTGATTGTTGTAATAGCGATTGTAACGTGCTCTAACTCCGCCTTCTTCTTCTAATTCAAGTAATGCTTGATAAAAAGCACGTACAATATGAGTTGGTGAAGTAAAACGCCATTTCCCATTTTGTTCTTCCATCGTTTCCCACTGATCGTATAAATCTAATGATAATGAGCGTGCTTGCCCTTTACACTTTAACAATTCCTCACGCTTTGCGATAACAAAGCCGAATCCAGGAACACCTTGAATACATTTATTCGCACTACTAATTAAAAAATCAATTTGCAAATCAGCAATATCTATTTCAATACCGCCGAAACTACTCATTGCGTCAACCAGTGTAACTTTTCCGTATTGCTCCCCTAATTTACATACATCTACAATTGGATTAATAATACCTGTTGTTGTTTCACAATGAACAACTGCAATATGAGTAATCTCTTTATCTTGTTGCAATAACTTTTCTACTTCTATAATATTAGTTGGCTCCCACTCTTCTGTTTGACTGACCACCACATCTATATGTAACATCTCTGCCATTTGCACAATTCTCTTACCGTACGCACCATTTGTACAAACGAGAAGCTTTCCGTTTTTAGGAACAACAGAACCAATTACAGATTCAACTGAAAACGTACCGCTTCCTTGCATTAAAACCGTTGTATATTTCTCTTCTTCCTTTGTTGCCAATGATACAAGTCTATTTCTTACATCTTGTACCATCGTATTATATTCAACATCCCACGTACACCAATCATATAACATTACTTCTTTTACAGTTTTTGTTGTCGTTAATGGTCCTGGCGTTAGTAATAAATAGTGATTTTCATTCATGATCCCGTGCCCCTTTTATGAAATAATAAGTTCTTGTTTCTCGATATGTTCAATTACGTTTTCGAGTTCCTGCATCGTTTCGATCGTAAAGTGTGCCCCGTTATCAATGAAACGATTACGAACCACTTCCATTTTTTCGCGAAGCTCTACCGGATTCATATTTTCAACTTCCTCTTCCGTTAAACCGAGCTCACTACTGCCAAGAATTACACCAACTGTCCACATTCCAGCATTTCTTCCCTCTTTCATATCTGATACCGTGTCTCCAACTTTCATCATATGATTCATTGGATATACACCAAGTTCCATCGCATTTTTATAGCACATCCACGGGTATGGACGACCTGCTGGAACATCATCTGGCGTAACGAGAAAATCAGGTTTATATCCTTGTAATGCTGCTCCCTTTGCTACAATGTCCATCATTTCTCTCGTATAACCAGTTGTTGAACCAATTTTAATGCCTTTTTCTCGTAATGAAGCAATCACTTCTTTTACTCCATTAATCGGCGACGCATAGCGCGGTAAAATGGCGAAGAGAATTTCTTCAAATTCTTCATACATCTCATGAATGTCTGCTTCTGCTGGTAATTGTCCGAAGACACGATTCCACTCACTCGCAATACGAGGCATCTCTGTTAGTGCCCTTACATGATCTATTTTTAATAATCCCATTGGCTTACGAGCTTCTTCAGCTGTAATTTCAACACCACGTTTATGAAAAATCTCCATAAATACTTCCAGTGGTGCAAAACATCCGTAATCAACTGTCGTACCTGCCCAATCAAAAATAACTGCTTCCATTTTCATTTTATCCATCACCTTTCTTACTTATCTTTTTTGCCATTGCGACGTTCGGTTACGAAGAGCTTTCGTTCCCCATTCATATAAAACTCTCACTACAATATTTGTAACAACAATGAGTACGCTCATCGCAGCCGCTGGTGCCACATTTCCTGCATCATCCATATTTACAATTGATACAGCAGCTAGTTTAAAATCAGCTGCATACAAGAAAACAACTGCCGATACGGTTACCATTGAATTTACAAAGTAGTACATAACCATTTCTAAAATTGCTGGTAAACACATCGGGACTGTTACTCGAAGGAATGTTTTATAAAACGGAATGCCCATAGACTGCGAAACAAGTTCAAACTCTCGATCTAGTTTCTTTAAAGCGGTCGTTGCCGTAACGAATGTTACAGAGTAAAAATGAATGATATTTACTAATACTAAAACAGCAATTGTGCCATATAAGGAATGAAACGGATTCGTTACTGAAAGTCCAAGGATTTGAATCGTTGGTTGACTAAAGAAAAAGACGTATCCTAACCCAAGCACTAAACCTGGAATCGCCAAAGGTACGATAGAGAAAAAGTAACCTGTTTTCCGGAAAAATTGTAGCTGATCTATTTTCTCAATTGCATATGCGAATACAAATGTTAAAATCGCCCCAATAACCGCTGTAATTGCTGAAACAATTATGCTATTTTTAAACGCTTCAAGTCCATCTCCTGTTAAACTTGAAAAATTAAAATGCTCAAATGTAAAGCTCATATTATATGGCCATACTTTCACACTTGCAGCAATACCGACTGCAACAAACAAAAGAATAATCATAAGAGTAATTACACTACAATATATGAATGAGATTACATCTCTTTTCTTATTAGCTGTTATTCTGTATGGTACTGCTTTTGAAGATAAGAAATTCGCCTGCTTTCTTTGCGTAATACGATCAACTGCAAAAGCAAAAATAGCTGGGATTAATAAAATCATTCCGACAGTTGCACCCATCGGCATATTTTGCTGCCCAATTACTTGCTTGTATACGTCAGTAGCAAGTACATTATATTGCCCACCAACAATTTTTGGTGCCCCAAAGTCAGTGAAACTAAGTGTAAACACAACGAACATTGCACTAATTAATCCGTACTTTACACTAGGTAAAGTAATAGTGAAAAACTGCTTTGTTTTACTCGCTCCTAACATATTAGAAGCTTCATATAAACGATAATCGGAGCCTTGAAAAGCAATTAATAATATAAGAAACGCTTGTGGAAATGTATACATGACTTCAGCCATTACAATTCCTACTGGGCCATATAAAGGGATTTGTATACCTTCAAATAAACCAAACATCCCTTTCGTTACTAACCCTTGATTACCAAATAAATAGGTAAGCGCAATACCATGCATCATCGTTGGCGCGAATAATGGTAATAATGCTACGTATTGAAATACACGCTTTCCAAAAACATTTGTACGAGCAACTGCATATGCATAAGCGAAAGCTAATGCAACTGAAATGATTGTTGTAGCGCCCGAAATCCATACGGTATTTTGTAATGACTGAACTAAAGTTGGTGTTGTGAAATATTTACTGAAATTCGCTAAACCAACGAAAGCTCCATCTTTATCATAAAAAGCTTGTGTAAATAGTTGTAATAGCGGTAATACAAGTATGATAAGAAAGGAAAGAATCATGCCAATAATTACGAGCCTTTGGATCCATTCCTCTTTTCCTATACTTCTCTTAATCTTTTTTTTCGTACTTTCTACCTTATAGTTTTCTAGCATCTCCATCTATACAATGACCTTCTTTCCATATGACAACATATGATTTTCTGAGAAAGAGATTTGAATGGGCTTTCCTTTTCTAATAGCCTTTGCCTCTACTTCCGATGCCAATATATCCAATACAATTTTCTCATTATAAAGATGTGTTTTCTCTTCTATAACCCGCACTTCCGTCCGGTATACAGATCCACGAAACTCCATACTTTCCACAACTGTCTTAATTCCATCCTTTTGTACAACTGTTACATATTCAGGACGAATTGCATGTTCTTCGTTATTTTTCGAAAAGAAATTAATAGAACCAATAAAATCTGCCACAAACGGGTTGGCTGGTCTTTGATAAATCTCCTCTGGTGTTCCAATCTGCATAATTTCCGCATGATTCATTACAACAATTTTATCAGCCATCGTTAATGCCTCTTCTTGATCATGCGTTACCATAATAGTTGTTACTCCTACTTTTTCTTGCAAATCACGCATTTCTCTACGCAATTTTTCACGTACTTTTGCATCTAAAGCAGATAACGGCTCATCGAGTAACAAAATATCCGGAGACAGAGCGAGCGCACGTGCAAGTGCTACTCGCTGCTGTTGTCCACCAGACATTTGGGCAGGATATTTATCTTTTACATTCAGCAAATCAACAAGTTCTAACGCAGCTAGCGCTTTCTCTTTTACTTCTGCTTTTCCATATTTTTTTGTCTTTAAGCCGTATTCAATATTTTCAAGTGCTGTTAAATTCGGAAATAATGCATATGATTGAAAAACCATTCCGAAGTTCCTCTTTCCAGGCGGCAATGCTGTAATATCTGTTCCATTCACAGCTATACTACCTGTTGTTGCCTCTTCTAGCCCCGCTAAAATTCGAAGCAACGTCGTTTTCCCACAACCACTCGGGCCTAATAAACAAACAAACTCATTTTTTTTCACTGTAAAAGAAATATCTTTTAACGCTGTAAACGCATCAAATTGCTTTTGAATGTGTTGAATTGATAAATATTCGCTCATTTTTCTCTCTCCCACTTACTTACTTTTTAGGTTCTGCTTTTTGGCCAAACTCTTTTTCCCAGCGTTCTAAAATTTTGTCACGATTTTCTGCTGCCCATTTGAAGTCATTCTTTTTGTATAACTTTTCTGTTACATCTTTAGGGAATCCATCTGGAAGTTTATAATCATTTTTAATTGTCGCAAATCCGTTTTTCTCGAAGTATAACTTCATTACATCATCTGTAATTGCCCAGTCTAAAAATGCTTGAGCTAATTTATCATTTTTTGCATTATCTTTCTTAATAAGTGCGTTCGCTTCTACTTCCCAGCCTAATCCTTCTTTCGGTAAAACAACTTCAACAGGTGCACCTTTTTGTTTCTCTTTCAAAGCACTATAAACCATCGATACGCCAACTGGATATTCACCTGCACCTGCTAATTTCGCTGGTTTTGAACCTGAATGAGTATAAGTTGCCATATTATCATGAAGTTTCTTCATGTAATCCCAGCCCTTATCTTCTCCCATAATTTGTAGCCATGCAGAAACCGTTAAAAATCCTGTTCCAGAAGAAGCTGGATGTGGCATAACAAGCGTTCCTTTATATTCTGGTTTCGTTAAATCTTCATATGATTCTGGCATCGGTAAATTTTTCTTCTTTAACTCTTCTTTATTCACTGCAATTCCCGTCATAAATGCAGTATTACCTACCCATTTTTCTGGTTTCTTATCATCTTTAAATTGCGGAAGAACACGATCCGCTCCTTTAGGAGAGTACTCTTTTAACATATCTTTTTTCTCTAAAGCTAATAGACTAGACGCCGCAGTTCCCCATACAACATCTGCTTGTGTATTTTTTCCTTCAGCTAGCAATTTCGCTGTAATAACTCCTGTTGAATCACGAACAATATTCAACTTCACATCTGGGTATTTCTTTTTGAAGGAATCAAGATAAATTGGTACAAGCTCTTCTTCAATCGCTGTGTAAACAGTTAATGATCCAGATAATTTATCATCTTTCACTTTTGCTCCAGCACTTTCTTCTTTCTTTGCACCACACCCCATTAATAACGAAAATACCATTCCAGTTGCTACAGCTTTAAAGATTGTTTTTTTCACTGTTTCTCTCTCCTTTTACAAATCTTATGTACAACTCAAATATATACAACTAGTGTAAAAGCAGTATTAAACCAACATTAATCTTTTGTTTGTTGTTTGTTTTTGTGTAATACGTTGCTACTTCTATGTTTTTTCACATTTTTCTGCCATTAATAAATGCGAAATTTACAAATAATTAAAAAAACCTTTATAATCCCACAAAAAAATGAGGCGTTTGTAAAAAAACGCCTCATTTTTGTTTACCTTTTTTTGAATTACGATTAGCATACTTTGCACTATTTTCTCCTTCATACTCTAATGCAAATTCTGCATCTGGTAAGCTTTCTTTCGGAGTTTTATTATTATTAATTGCTGCATTTTGTTTTACTTTTCTTTTTACCAACGTACTCACCTGCTCTCACTAAATAACTTTCTATTCTAGTTTGATACAACTTAAAATAATTATTACTGGGAAGTGTTAACAAGTACATAAGAGCTTATAGATGGAAATACTACATACGAACAAATCATTACAAAAAGGAGCGATTACTTTGAAGGAGAAAGAAACGATCCAATCGCCAATTTTAGACGAAACGCTCCCGCATCAAATGAATTTCCCATCATTTAAAGGAACGGGAAAACAAATGCAACAACCTTTTGTAAATCAATACGACGTTGTTATTGGTGATAGTAAATATAATTCTGAAAACAGCCCTCTTACTAATTGGAGTGATGAGGTAGATCCTGCCATTATGGCTGGGAAAGAATGGATACACCCTACAAATGATATTGGGTGGATTTCAGAAGAAAATCAAGAACTACTAAAAAACGAAGTTGATAACAAAAATGATGCCTTTATGCATCCTCAATTTGGAATTAACGACTAAAAAACCATTCTACCTAACATAGGTAGAATGGTTTCATACTATCCAATAATAATTCGCTCTTTCGGATACTTATAGCGAGGTGGTTGTTCTCTTCCACCACTAGCTAAAATAAATGTCAAAATACCGACGCGTCCGATAAACATAAGTACGATTAATACAAGTTTACCAGCAGTTGTTAAATCTGGAGTAATACCTGTTGATAATCCAGTCGTCCCGAAAGCAGAACAAACTTCAACTATTAAGCTCATAAGTGGTACATTTTCCGTAATGGATAAAATAAAGAGCGCTGAGGCACATAATAAAATCCCCATCGTCATAACAACAGATGCTTTCAACACATCCTCTTCATGTAGCTGACGTTTGAAAACTCGGACTGTTCTTCCGCCCCTTGCAAATGTATATAACGATAATATACTAACAGCAAATGTCGTTGTACGTATCCCGCCCCCAACTGAACTTGGAGATGCTCCTATGAACATTAATATACTCATAAATAAAAGCGTTGGTTGTGACAATTCACGTATATCCATTGTAGCAAGCCCACCACTTCGCGTCGTCACAGATTGGAATAATGTATAAAATACAGTTTCATGCCATGACTTTCCTACTAAGAAATGATTTCGTTCTAATAGAAAAATCATAATTGTTCCAACAATAACAAGTGCAAAAAATGTTGTTGTCGTCAATTTTGTAAATAACGAAAAGCGAAATAGTTGCTGTCTCCTCTTACTCAGGAATTGCTTTACTTCCATTAACACTGGGAAACCAATAGCACCTAAAATAATAAGTAACATATGAATCATCTGAACAATATAATCTTTTTTGTATGGAATCAGTGATTGTCCAGTTAAATCAAATCCTCCGTTCGTTGTTGCACTAACAGCGGCAAAAAAACCGTGAAAATACGCTTCTTGCCAAGTCGGAAAATACATTAGAAATCTTGTACCTAACAGTAACGCTCCAATAAGTTCTATTGAAATAATTACAATTAAAATGGAACGCATCAATTCCACAAGACCTGCCAAATTTCCTTGGTTATGGTCTGCCATAATTAATCTTCTTCTTTGCAAACCAATCTTTTTCCCCGTTATAATCCAAACGAATGTACCAAGTGCCATAATTCCTAGTCCGCCTAATTGTAAAATAAGGGCTAAAACAATAATTCCTGCCGTTGTAAACGTATCTGAAATAGTAACAACAGAAAGCCCTGTCACACTTACAGCACTAACAGATGTAAACAGCGCATCTATAAATGTCCATTTCACACCAGGCTTCGTAACAAATGGTAAACTAAGCAAACTTACCGATACAACTACCGCTAGTAAATAAAATAAAACGATAAGCTGCACGGGACGTAATTTTTGTAAAAACTTTTTTATCTTTCTCATTCCATCACTTCGCTACCTTTTTTTCTATCGATTAAATAAAGAAAAATCATCACTTTCTTTATTTGTAAATAACTGCTGAAATAGTTTCGCAAATACCATTCCGTATACAGTTCCATTTCCCCCATACGGCAGTGCGTAATATAAATTATGTATCTTTTTATCTTCTTTTAAAATAGGAAGACCGTCATGACTACCACCAAATGCCGCTGCCCAATAATATTCTGCCTGTATATTATTAAACTGTGGGAACATTTCTTTTACAATGTTAATAAGGATATCACGCTTATGCAATAATTTCGTATCACCGATATTTTGAATTTTCAGTGCCTCATCTAATCCGCCTACAATAATGCGATTTTGATACGTTCGAAAATACAAGTATGGACGTGCTGTTTCCCAAATTAATGATTGCTCATGCCAGCCTTCAAATTGATCTATCTTATTTGTCACAACCGCATAAGACGTTTCTACTGTTGTGTTTTTTTCTTTCTTGCCAAAAAGCGGTTCATAACCTGTCGCCATAATTATATTCTTTGCTACGATTTTATTTCCTGTTTTCGTGTAACAAATTAAATCATTTTGGATTTGTTTAATATGTAATGCCTCTGCATGTTCATATATAGTAGCGCCCATTTGTTTCGCTTTATGCAAAAGACTATGCGCTAATAAATATGGATTCACTTCTGCATCACCGCTTGTATATAACGCTGCTTGTTTTGCAAATGAATAACGTTTTTTAATATCAGACTCTGTAAAATATTCAACCGGAAATCCATAATGGTGTAACGTATTATATTCTTCTTGTAAAAATGAAACATCCTCATCTCTACTAGCATAATACAAACTCTTTCGCGGAATAAAATGGGGATCAATATCGAGAGTTGGCACAACCTTCTCCATTGTTTGCAGCGCTTCATAACAAAGTCTATATGCTCGTACCCCTTTCTCTTCACCAAATGTATGAATAAGAGAGGTCAACGATTTATCATGAACAAATTGTAATAATCCTGTATTTGCAGCTGTGCTTCCACATGCAATTGCTCTTTTTTCAATGAGCATAACACGCATTCCAATTTCCGCTAACAAATACGCTATATGAGCACCCGCTTCTCCACTTCCAATTACAAGCACATCACATATCATATCATTTTCTAACGTTGGATAACAAGGTACAGAAACTCCATCACTCCAAAACAACTTACCAGTCATAAGCTTCATAATTATACTCCTACAATGTAATTTTCTCCTTCCTATGTTTCGTCATTTTTCATAAAAAAATCCAACTAACATATGCTAGTTGGATTTCTTTTCTTTAATTAGAACGCTCTTCAAGCCAATTTCCAACTGTCGGATATGTTTGCTTTACAGCTGTTCCACCATACACAATAGACATATGTCCTGTCGGTAAACATACATACTGTTTATCTGTGCTAGAAATATGATCAAGTAAAGCCTCTACTTGACATGGCAGAGCAATATGATCACGTTTCGCGGAAATATTTAAGACATTCGCCTTAATATTTGCAAGGTCTACCTTCTGTCCGCGAATAACGAGTTCACCCTTCACTAATTTATTATTTTGATAAAAATCACGAATCCATTGTCTATATGATTCACCTGGGAATGGAATACCGTCACCAACCCACTTTTGAACTAACTTCCAGCTTTCGACGAAGCGCTCATTTTCTGAACGATCGACTAAAGCAACATATGGACCAACAAAGTTTGTAATTGGTTTTAACATCTTATTTCCGAAATCAATCATTTCAGGTGGAATATTTCCGAATGTATCAACCGCTTTATCTAAATTGAAATACTTCTCATCTAATAAAGGACCGTATAATCCTGTTTCAGAGAAATCAAAAGGACTTGTCATAAAAATCAAGTTACGAATTGGCATGTCCGGATGAAGCGCTGCATAAATAGATGTTAACGTTCCACCCATGCAATAACCAAGTAAAGAAATCTCGTCCGATTTTGCAGTTCTCATTACTTTTTTCACTGCTTTTGCAATATAATCGAACACGAAATCATCAAATTTCAAATGACTATCTTCTAAACCAAATGTGCCCCAATCAAGCATATACACATCAAAACCACGATCTACTAAATATTCCACTAAACTATTTCCTGGAGTTAAATCCATAATATACGGTTTATTAATAAGAGCATATATTAATAAGATTGGAACCCTCTGTGTTTTTTCTTGTTTTGGAATGTAACGATAAAGCTTCGTTTTATTCTTCGTCCAAATAACCTCTTTCGGTGTTAAACCAACTTGTGGTTCTGGTTCGCGTAATAAAATTTCGCTCGCTCTTTTCACACGGCGATATGCTTTGCGATATTCTTCTGGGTACAACTCCAATTGTTTTTCCCATTCTGTTACGAATGTAGTCATTTTTTTATCTCCTTTTCAGTCGATTTCTTTCTAAAAAAAGAAGTGCATTCCTGCTATGGATATGCACTTTTTTCTTACCTTATTACATGTATAATCCACCGTTAATGTTTAATTGCTGACCAGTGATATACGCACCATCACGGCATAGATATACTACACCTTTTGCAATTTCATCAGCTTGGCCAAAGCGTTTTTTCGGGATTTTCGCAACGATTTTTTGACGTACTTCTTCTGGTACCTCTGCTACCATTTCAGTATCAATAAACCCTGGGCAAATTGCGTTTACAGTTACATTTGTTTTTGCAAGTTCTAACGCTAATGATTTTGTAAATCCTAACATACCTGCTTTTGCTGCTGAGTAGTTTGTTTGTCCAAATCCACCAGCTTGACCAATAATAGAAGAAATACTAATGATTCTTCCTTCTTCTGCTTCCGTTATGTATGGAAGTACAGCACTTGTCGTATTAAATACGCTGCTTAAGTTCACGTCAATTACGCGCTCCCAGTCTTCACGATTTAACTTTTTGAATGTACGATCTCTTGTAATACCAGCATTATTAACAAGAATATCAACTTTACCAAAATGATTCACAGCTTCTTCTACAAGTCGGTTTGCGTCTTCTACTTTAGAAACATCCGCTTGAACTGCATAAACGTCATGCCCTTCTTTTCCTAGTTCATTTACTAAGTTTTCAGCTGCTTCTTTACTGCTGTTATAGTTAATAACAACTTTTGCTCCCTCTTGTGCTAATGCTACTGTAATTGCTTTTCCAATTCCTTTTGCCCCACCTGTTACGATTGCTACTTTGCCATTTAATTGAACCATTTCTTTTCCCCCTTAAATGAATTTGTGAGCGATTGTTATAAATCATTTTGGTACTCATACTAATAGAGTCCATATATTAATTATGTTTCGTTGTTTATACATGAAAAAGGGATTCTCCCTCTCTCTTTTACACGTTATAAACAAACGCTATTATCATTTTTTATTTTCTGGCTTATTCGCAGGTTTTACCTCTTCTTTTACAGGTACTTGTAGTTTAGCTAGTACTGCATTTTGCTTTTCTAGCAATTCTAAAATTTGATCAACTTTCGTTTCTAACGTGCGAATATCTTGTTTCACTTTCGTAACATCACGCCTTAATGTAGGAGCTTGTCCTAATGAATCCACTTTCTCTTCTAGAACTTCCTCGATGTTATCAACTTTATTTTCTAAGTTAATAACAAGCGTAGCTACTCTAGCGATATCCTCTTTCGTTGGCACGTTCACTTGTTCTAAATAACTTTTTGTTGTATCATTTAATGCTTTTTGATAAAACAAATTCAAGTCTAGAACGCTGCCCATCCAAGCAGAATATTCTTCTGTTTTAATTGTTTCATTGAGCGCTTTTCCCCAAAATGTTTCGGTTTGTTCATAAGCATTTTTCCATGCTTGCAATGGATCGAATTTTTGATCAATCACTTCGCCTACACTCCCTTTTTCGTTTTTGAAACAATTCAACCTATTCACTATTTTCTAATATTCCGAAAAAAACTTCAAGTCTATATTTTATTTTTCTTTATTTTCCAACAAATGTATTGACATTAAAAACAGATAGGTGTAAATTGCACTTATAAGCAAAAAATTCCATCTAACTGATTCATGAGGTGATGCACAATCATGCTACATAATGAACCAGAACAACGCGAAAGTTTGGAAAACAACCAAACGAAACAACCAAACTCCATGCCAAAAAACTTCTTAGTTCCCTTCTTACTTCTCTGTCTAAAAGACTGGAGTCTTCATGGTTACAAACTTATTCAAATGCTAATGGATATCGGCTTTTCTTCTGTAGACCAAGGTAATGTATATAGGACACTACGCAAATTAGAAAAAGAAAACCTTATTTCTTCTACTTGGGATACAAGCGAAGGAGGGCCAGCAAAAAGAATTTATTCTTTAACTGAATATGGAGAGAAATATTTAGCAACATGTGCAACTTCTTTTGAGCATTACCAAAATATGCTGCGGACGTTTTTCACGTTATATACGAACGCTTTCTTTCCATTTGCCACTACTTCTCCAGAAAAGGATGAAAAGGATTCTTCATCTTCACCTGGTGGTACAGCAGAGTAATCTGCGTTCACAATATGCAAAAAAACATTTGGAGGTCAAACAATGGAAACTAAACCATACGAATTGGTCGATGCATTTTGGAAAAACTGGTCTCAATCTCTTTCCCTCTTCTCTTCAGCTGGGAAACAATTAGAGCAACTTACTTTAGAAACGTTAAAACAACAACAAGACGCTTTGCATAAATTAACATCAGGAGTAAATGAACTAGAAAAAGAATTACAACAATTCACAGCTCAGTTCAATAACCAATATACAGATTACGTGAAGCAATTAACTGGAAACTCCTTAAATGATCAAATTAACGAGTGGCAAGAAAAATGGAATGAACTTTCTACTCAAATGCACCAACTTACTGTTTCTCCTACGAAAACATCTTTGTCTATTCTTACTCAAACTAGCGGTCAATTTGAAGAAACAACAAAGCACTTTATCGAGCAACAACAGTCGCAACGTGAAGAGGTTCAAAAACAGTTAGAAGTTTTTTTGGGAGAGTTCAAGTCCAAACAACTAGAACTCGCAAAGCAGTTCGAGGAAAACTCAAAAAATCTATTTACTTCCATCAAGTAAGAAAAATGTGGCAACTAACTGCAGCACAAACAAAACTCTTTCTTCCTCCTACTACATCAAGATGGCTTACATTTTTCGATATGGAAAAGAAGGAGGACAAAATGAATCCATTTCAAGAAGCACAAACTGTTCCGGAGCTTCGTTACGATGAGATTCAAGTCGGTGATCAAGCATCACTAACAAAAAAAATTACGGATGAGGATGTTATCAATTTTGCAAAATTGACTGGAGATGTAAATCCTATTCATATTTTAGATTCTTTTGCAAAAACGACAATGTTCAAAGAACGTATTGCCCACGGCATGCTCGTTTCGAGTTTTATTTCTACCATTCTTGGAACGAAACTCCCTGGCAAAAATACGATTTATTTATCACAAAACGTTTCATTCCGTGCTCCTGTCAAAATCGGAGATACACTTCGCGTTGTGGCAGAAGTTATTAAAAAACGTGACGATAAAAAAATCATTACATTGCAAACAAACATATATAATCAATCCGATGATATTGTCGTGGAAGGTACAGCGACAATACTGAAAAAAGAGTAGCAAATTTGCTACTCTTTTTTCTATCCAAGAACTTCTAATCACACCGATTACTTCCGTGTATGAGTACGTCGTTTCCACATAAAATAACGGTACCAGTTTATATAGCACTTAAATAAAGTGAAGCTTTAATCCGTGTAATTTGTTTATCACCACTGATTATTAGCCTTCACCAATCGAGCTTTTATAGGCAGCCCGCCAATAGTGGGATAAACTGGACTACTAAGAAGGATGTGTATCAACATGGTAAAAACAAACAAATTATTAGTTCCAGGTGCAGAACAAGCACTTGAACAATTTAAATATGAAATCGCTCAAGAATTCGGTGTAAGCTTAGGATCAAATACAGCATCTCGTTCTAACGGCTCTGTTGGCGGTGAAGTAACGAAACGTCTTGTTGCTTTAGCTCAGCAACAATTACGTGGATAATCATATAACATATGGCTTAGAGGCAGATATTCTCTGCCTCTTTCTTTTTTAACATACATAATAATGCTTTTTCACATACTAGTAAGAACAAATTGAAAGGAACGATATGTAACATGAAACGGATTAACATTAGCATGAGTCCTCCCCGTGTTCTTACTCTATCTTTTATCACGTTATCCATCATCGGTACATGCTTATTAAAATTACCCATTGCTACAACGACGTCTATTTCATGGCTCGATGCCTTATTTACAACAGTTTCTGCTTGTACTGTTACAGGACTTGGTGTTGTGGACACGGGAAAAGTATTTACCTTGTTTGGACAATGCGTCATTTTAACACTTATACAGGTTGGCGGACTTGGTATTATGAGCTTCGCCGTTTTAATCGCAATTATGCTCGGTAGAAAAATTGGTCTTCAAAATCGGATTTTATTACAACAAGCATTAAACCAAACAAATGTCGGCGGAATCATCCGCCTTGCAAAAGCATTATTTATATTTTCTTTTACTGTAGAATGTATTGCCACTTTACTTCTCTCCTTTGAATGGGTACCAAAGTACGGGATTGCCAAAGGAATATATTATAGCTTTTTTCATTCTATCTCAGCCTTTAACAATGCTGGTTTTTCCGTGTGGAGCGACAATTTAACGTCCCACTCCCATAGCATTCTCGTCAATCTCGTTATTTCTTCCCTGATTATTTTAGGAGGGATCGGTTTTACAGTTATCGTAGATATAAAAAGAAAGAAAAACTTTAAAAACCTTACTTTACATTCAAAACTTATGCTCACTTCTACTCTTATCGTAAATATTATTGCTACAGCTTTTATTTTTATATTCGAGTTCCATAATTCACTTTCTATGAGAGGTTTTACCCCATTTGAAGAAGGTATGGCTGCTTATTTTCAAGCGATTTCGACGCGCACTGCCGGATTTAATACTGTGGATATCTCTGCATTATCAAGGCCTTCTCTTTTATTAATGATGCTTCTTATGTTTATTGGTGCTGGCAGTGCTTCAACTGGTGGCGGAATTAAGTTAACGACTTTTTTAATTATGTTTTTTGGCGTATTTAAATTTTTGCAAGAACAAGATGATATTGTCGTGTTTAAAAAATCCATTAAAGATACGCTCATTGTCAAATCATTAACCATTACCATTATTTCAATTTCGTTTATTTTCCTTTCCATTTTAATTCTAAGTATTACTGAGCGAGTTCCTCTATTAATGAGTGCTTTTGAAGTATTTTCAGCATTTGGAACTGTCGGCCTTAGCATGAATTTGACGCCACACTTAACAATTATCGGTAAAGCAATTATTATTTTTATGATGTTTTTTGGAAAAATGGGGCCTTTAACATTAGCTTTTTCATTTGCACGTAAAAAGCAAAGAAAAATAAAATATCCAAACGAAGATATTTTAACAGGTTGACAACCGTATAAATTATCCATATAATGAAAATACAATAACATATCTCCAAAGGGGAGTAGCGTCCAAGAATATTTCTTGGAAACAAAGTCGTCATTACGTAGAACATAGTTCTTCCGGCTTTGTTGGCATTTTCATTACATATGTCTAGCAAGACCTTTGCCTATCAACGGCAGAGGTCTTTTTTGTTTTTACTAATTCCTTCCACCGTTGATGCGCGGGAGTATGGGGAATCTAAACAGTGGGGAAATTCTTCACTTGTTTAAAATTTAGAGAAATGAGAGGAGAATGTACATGGATGTATCATTATTATTGGAGTATGGTTGGGTATTACTCATCCTAATTGCACTAGAGGGGATTTTAGCAGCTGATAACGCCCTTGTTCTTGCAATTATGGTAAAACATTTACCAGAAGACAAACGAAAGAAAGCACTATTTTACGGATTAGCAGGAGCGTTTGTTTTCCGCTTCGGATCGCTATTTATGATTTCATTCTTAGTCGATGTATGGCAAGTACAAGCGATTGGTGCAATTTACCTTATGTTTATCGCTGGTAATCACTTATTTAAAACGTACGTTAAAAAGAATACACATGAAGAAACAGAAGAAAAAGAAACAGAGAAAAAACAAGAGAACTTTTGGTGGACTGTATTTAAAGTCGAAGTTGCTGATATCGCCTTCGCAGTTGATTCAATTTTAGCGGCTGTTGCATTAGCAATGACATTACCGAAAACAGGATTAGGTACGATTGGTAGTCTTGATACTGGGCAATTCGTCGTTATCTTTGTAGGTGGACTTATCGGATTAATCATTATGCGATTTGCAGCATCTGCTTTCGTACAAATATTAAAACGTAAACCAGGACTTGAAACGGCAGCATTCTTAATTGTAGGCTGGGTTGGTGTAAAATTAGCAGTTTATACGCTAGCACACCCTGCTTTAGGTGTCCTTCCGCACTCATTCCCAGAATCTACTCCGTGGAAACTTACATTCTGGAGCGTATTAGTCGGAATCGCAGTTTGCGGTTGGTTCTTCTCAAAAGAGGTAGAAGTAAAAGTCGAAAAGAATTTAGACGAAAAAGCGCTGTAATTATAGCGCTTTTTCTTTTTCTCTCGTTTCAAACTCCTCACTATTTTTAGAAAAAATTCCATTATACCGCCTTTTGTAAACGCTCCCTTCATAGATGTATGTCCTTTTTGTGAAATATTGAACAAACTTATTGAAACTGAGAACAAATCCATGTACTTTATTCATATAAAGAGTATTTATAGACGATGTATTAAAGGAGCGTATTACTCATGCTAGAACAAGGATTAGACTACGTTGTAAAACTGGCTAAGAGCAAAAAGCAAATGCTAGATACAAATCCAATGCAATATTTCATTCGCGCTGCACTTGCGGGCGTTTATATCGGTTTTATTATTGTACTATGTTTTAAATTAGGTAACTTTTTTCATATTGCAAATTCACCAGCAACTTATTTAGCTGCATCCATGTTTTTTGGAATTGCTCTCGTACTTATTATATATGGCGGTGCTGAGTTATTTACTGGCAATACAATGTACTTTACAGTGGCAACTTTAAGAAAAGAAACAACTATTTCTGATACACTTCGCAACTGGGTTGCTTGTTATGCAGGTAACTTAGCTGGCGCTTTATTCTTTGCCTTACTATTTTACGCAACTGGAATTTTCCAAGCAATTGATCATGGTCACTTAATGAATAAAGTAGTTGAAGGAAAGATGAATACACCTACAATGCAATTATTCTTTAAAGCGATTTTATGTAACTGGCTCGTATGTCTTGCTTGCTTCTTACCTTCTCAAGTAAAAGGTGATACAGCAAAAATAATGATGATGATGCTACTTGTTTTCACATTCTTCTTATCTGGTTACGAGCATAGCATTGCAAACTTATCACTGTTTGCTTTATCTTTAGTATCACCACATCCTGATACAATTTCTTTTGCGGGTGCTATTCATAACTTAATTCCAGTTACACTTGGTAACATTATTGGCGGATCGGTATTTGTCGGTATGGTATATCATTACTTAACAAAGAAAGAACCTGATGTTAAGCAAGAAGAAACTGAATTAGTAGCCGCTCAAACAGAGGAAATCATTCCTTTACAAGCTCATATGAAACATTAAAAACTCCAAAGTAAGACTTTGGAGTTTTTAACTCCCTACATATTTAACGACAATATGAGGATGAATTTCCCCTTTTTCTTTCGCTTTCTCAATTCTCTTCTTCATCTGGTGCATACCGATGACATCATTTGTATGAAGGTGAATCTCATTAACATATAAACCTTCCGTACAAAAGGCTTCTACAAAATCTAATCCGCTCTTTTGCCTCCATCCCATGTTAAAGTCAAGAGAAAGGATGTTTATCTTATTACTCCGAACAAATTGTAACGCAGATTCTACTGTAGTTGCCAGAACATATCCGAACGGACAACTTCTTTGATCATCCATATATACATTCATTTTCTAGCTCCTTTCTATTTTGCATATACAACCAACACATAACATATTGCTCCAAGGCTAATAAAAGGACCAAATGGAATTGGGGTTCTTACTTTTATGCGCTTTAATGCTATACCAATTCCAAAAATACAAAGACTAAAGAAAGATGCTAAAAATAAAGTCATAAAAATACCTTTCACTCCTATTATAAATCCGAGTAACGAAAGTAATTTCACATCACCTCCGCCAAGACCATCTGGATAAATCCTTTGCATGCAATATAACAAAATGAATATAGTTCCACTACCAGCTATACTATCTATCCAAGTAACTAACGGTACAAAAATACATTCTAAAATAAGCAAAAATGCAAACCAAATTAAAATACGATTAGGTATTAACATATACACAAAATCTGTAACTGAAATAATAAGTAGTAAAGAAAGAAGCGATAAAATGATGATGAGCTCTCGTTCAATTCCAATTACATATACAGTAAGAAAAAATAAACTCCCTGTAACAAATTCAAATGTTATGTACAAACTTGGGATTTTTCTTTTACAATTCGTACAACGCCCTTTCTGCATACAAAATGAAATGATTGGAATAAGTTCTTTTGGCTTTAACGTATATTTGCAGTAATGACAATATGAACGTGGTGTAATAATAGATTCACCCACTGGAACTCTCATCGCAATCACCATAAAGAAAGAACCAAACACCATCCCTGCTAACAATGCATATAAATAAGTGAACATCCCTTCCTCTCCTTTCCAAAAGAACATAGCAAAAAAAGGAGAGAACTTCTACTTCATATTATCTTTATTCTATTAAAAAAGCAGGCCGTTTTCCGGCCTGCTTTCCCCTATTTTATACGATGAAATATACTGCTTTTAATGGTCCGTGTACCCCGACAACAAGATTCATTTCAATATCTGCAGAATTACTTGGTCCTGTTATAAAGTTGATACAAGATGCCACTGCTTCGCCTTTTTCCACACGAGAGTTCATATGTTGAACTGCTTGCGTAATACGAGGTACAAGTGTTTCACGTGGAATAATAGCAAAGTATACAGTTGGTAGAAAGTGTAAAGAACGCCCTTGTCCTTTATGACTTTGTACAACAATCGTACCAGATTCAGCTAAAGTATAATCACTAAATGCGATTCCGATATTCGCTTTTTCCGCTAAACGCATATTCTCTTCTTTTTTCTCAGGATCCCATACATTTACTTCAACATTTTGTTTCGGAAGCTCTTCTTTGAATAAAGAAGTCAATCCATATGAATCAAAACGTTCATCTGCTGATAATATAATAGGTCCCCCGCCGTTTTCAACGATTACTTTTTGAATATCTTCACGTAAACGGTCGTTTGTCGTTTCCACAACAGTTGTATGAATGTTTGTACATTGATTTTTAAATACTTCTAACAATTCTTCTTGTGAATAATCTTTTAACGTTTCTTCATTCACATTATTTTTCCATACTGGACGTTCTACACCTTCTGTCTTCCGCCCACGTCCGAGTTCTTTTGCGATATTATCTAGAAAGGACTCACGGTTTTGAATTAATCCTGTCATTATTTATCCCCGCCTTTCTTATGATCTTTATACCAATCACGGAATCGTTCTTTACTTGGAGCCGGGAATTCACGAATATCTGTCCAGTTTTTAAGTGGTCCAACACCTTTTGATACGCGGTTACCAGATGTAAATGGACTCATTGCTGCCGGTGCCATTTTCGATCCCATTTTATATAAAGCTGCTGAAGAAGCACCCATGCTAAACATTTTCATTGCTAATTTTTCTGCAAGTGGGGCACGGCCTTCTTGTTCAACGATAACTTGACGATGTTTTAACAATAAATCATGCAATGGAATTTTTACTGGACAAGCTTCTGTACATGCTCCGCATAAACTAGATGCATATGGAAGTTCTTTGTAATCATCATATCCACCTAGAAGTGGTGTTAATACTGCACCAATTGGTCCTGAATAGATAGATCCGTATGAATGCCCACCAACGTGACGATATACAGGACATACATTAACACAAGCAGCACAACGAATACATTGCAGCACTTGACGGAATTCAGATCCAAGAATTTGAGATCGGCCATTATCAACAACGACTAAATGAAACTCTTCTGGCCCATCTACCTCTTCCTCTTGAATTGGTCCTGCTACCGTTACATAACTTGTTAACTTTTGACCTACTGCACTACGACATAGTAAACCAACTAAAACATCTAATTCTTCCATTGTCGGAACCATACGTTCCATACCCATTACTGCAATTTGTGTTTTCGGAATCGACATAACAAGATCGGCATTACCTTCATTTGTTACTAAACAAAGAGAGCCAGTATTTGCAACAGCGAAGTTACAACCTGTCACACCAATTTCTGCATCCATAAATTTCTCACGAAGTTGTTTACGAACAAACTTTGTCATTTCGTATGGATCATCAGAATTTTCATATCCAAGTTTTTCTTTAAACACATCACGAATTTGCATTCTGTTTTTATGAAGTGCAGGCGCAATAATATGTGAAGGCGGATCGTTATCTACTTGCAGGATATACTCTCCTAAGTCACTCTCTAACACTTCACAACCGATTTCTTCAAGCGCATGATTCATACTAATTTCTTCAGTTACCATTGATTTTGATTTTACAACTTTCTTCGCTTGTTTCTTTTTCGCAACGTCTTGAATATACTTTGCTGCTTCCTCTTTCGTTTTCGCAAAGTAAACATGACCGCCTCTTTTCGAAACATTTTCACTTAACTGCATTAAGTAATAATCAAGATTTTCTAGCGTATGCTGGCGAATTTGTTCACCAAGTTCACGCCACTCTTCCCAGTTTCCTAATTCTTCCGCTGCTTTTAATCGATTTGTATATAAACGCGTTTGTGCAGATGATACAGCCCCGCGCATAAACGAATCTTGAATTCCATCGCCTACGCGATCATTAAATTTTTTCTCACTGATTTTCATAGACATAGCTTATGTTCCCCCTTCATGAGCGGCTATTCAATACCTCAGCAATATGCATTACTTTTACATCTTTACCTAAACGCTCAATACGTCCGCCAATGTTTAACAAACACCCACAATCTGCACCGATTAAATAATCAGCACCTGTTTCCATAACACTATCAACTTTCTCATCTACCATTTGCTCAGAAATAGGTGTCATCTTAACTGAAAACGTTCCCCCAAAACCACAACAATTTTGTACGTTTGGTAGTTCTCTTACAGTTAATCCTTTTACATTTGATAATAAAATTCCTGGAGCCTCTTTTACTCCAAGCAGACGTGTCATATGACAAGATTTATGAACAGTTGCTATCCCAGGTAAACTTGCGCCAACATCTGTAACTTTTAAAACATCTACAATAAATTGTGTAAATTCATATGTTTTATCAGCTATCTTTTGTGCACGTTTTGCCCATTTCGGATCATCTTTAAAAACATGTGGATACTCGTGAAACATTGTCGCACAAGAACCGGATGGCGTAACGATATATTCTGCATCTTCGAAAGTTTCAATCATATGTTTCATCGCTTCTTTTGCTGCTTCTACGTGGCCGCTATTATAAGCAGGCTGACCACAACAAACTTGTGCTTCTGGAAATTCAATTTCACAACCTAAACGCTCCAATACTTCTACTGTTGCCTTACCGACATTTGTTTCAAACATATCGACTAGACAAGTAACAAATAAAGTAACTTTCATAATTATTATTCCCCCTCATTACAACTTCGCCAACAATCATATGGTCATCAGATGACTTGAAAAGAAGAAATAGGCTCAACCATAGCCTAACTCTCCCTCTTCTAAAGAAAACGCTTACTCAATCTTTCTCTATTTTATCAGAAAAATGGAATTTTAAAAGATTAAATTACGAATTTATATCGCTTTTACCTA
This sequence comes from Bacillus sp. H1a, assembly GCF_000633475.1. Classification (NCBI taxonomy): domain Bacteria; kingdom Bacillati; phylum Bacillota; class Bacilli; order Caryophanales; family Bacillaceae; genus Bacillus; species Bacillus sp. H1a. Next base: position 62,458 of record NZ_AYMH01000070.1, read on the forward strand.
TGACAATATGTTCTACATTTGTTAAATGATCTAGCATTGCTTGCTGTGCTAATTCCACATCTTGCTTTAACACCGCATCATATATAACTTGATGCTCTTCTAAAAGTCGTTCTGCTGTTGTTTGTTCACCATATAAAATAATGCGTCTTGATTCACCAATCGTTTCAGCAATCATTTCTGAAACATGATTCATGAGTTCAAGTAGAATGTTATTATGTGAAGATTGTGCAATTCCCATATGGAACTGAAAGTCTGCTTTTTCACCAGCTTTCTCATCTCCAACGCTCTTTGCCATTTCATCTAACCAATGCTTCATATTTTGTAAATTATCTTCCGTACGTTTTGCCGTAGCTGCTCGAACTGCCCCCACTTCAAGCACCTTTCGTACTTCTAATAAGTTCAAAATATCCTCTTTCTTCATTAACAACCTATTATTTAATGATTTCGTTAATGAAGAAGAATCGAAATTCTTCACATATGTACCTTCTCCTTGCTTCATTTCAATTAAGCCCATTGCCCTTAGCGCACTTAGCGCTTCACGAACAGCAGATCTACCAACTTGAAACTGCTCGGCTAATTGATGAACAGGAAGTAGTTTGTCACCAGGTTTTAGTGTGCCATTTTTAATCATTGTTAAAATAGCTTCAGATACTTCTTCGTAAATTTTTTTCGGTTTAATAGATTTGTACTCCAGTTAAATCACCTCAGTATCTTCCAAACAACAATTGAAACGATTTATAAGAATTTAGCATCCATAACTATTTTAGAACGAATTAGTAAGAAGTACAAATGTTTTGTTCATAAAATAGTCAAATTCTTAATATTTATTGGATATTAATTAATATCTTTCCGTGCAATTATTAACTCTCAATATAGAGAGCATGTCCCCAAAGTTAGAACATGCTCTCCTCATCTTGTACTTTTAGTTTAATAATAACTGTCGTTCCCTTACCTTTTTCACTTTCTATTCTCCACTGTCCATCATGTATATGAACAATTTGCCTTACAATTGCAAGACCTAAACCTGTTCCACCATGCTGACGACTTCTAGCTTTATCTACTCGGTAAAAACGCTCACCAAGATTTTCTAAATGCTCTATATCAATACCTATTCCCGTATCTTTTATTTTCAGCTCACAATAATCATCTTTCTTATCTAAGCTTATTATGATATCCCCGTTTTGATTTGTGTACCGTATCGCATTGTCTAACACGTTGTGAAGTACTTGTTGCATACGATCCTCATCAATCATTACGATAATTTCAGGATTTAAATCCGTTGAAATACGAAACTTTTTTTCTATAAATTGTAACTCATAAGTATCTAGTACATCTTCAATAAGCTGTGAAAAAACGATAGGTTGCTTCTTTAGAGGAAAATGTTCACCTTCTAATTGTGCTAAATCTAATAAATCATGAACGAGTCGCTGCATGCGATCTGCTTCTTTATGGATGAGCTGCGTTACTTTTTCCTGCTGCGGTCCTTTTGCTACACCGTCTAAAATGGCTTCACTATATCCTTTAATATAACTAAGTGGTGTTCTAAGTTCATGCGAAACATTAGCTAAAAACTCCTTACGCTTTACGTCTTCTGCCTCTAAAGAATTTGCCATTTTATTAAATGCTTTTCCCAATCGTCCAATCTCATCTTCTGAAGAAATCGTAATCCGCTCTGAGAAATCTCCGGTAGCAAGATGATTCGCGACCCGTTCCATTTGTGAGAGCGGCTTCGTAATCGCAATAATAATTTTTCTACCAACCCATATCGTAATTAAAATCATTGCAATTGCTAACGGCGCTAAAATAAGACCCATATCAAATATCAAGTCTTTTATACTTTTTAAAGGAATATAAGAGTATACAATTCCAACTAATTTTTTATTATCTAAAACAGGGATGACAACACCCATAATATTACGATCAAAATGCTCTTCATATCCTATCTTTGTCACAGTTTTCCCATCTAGTAGCGCTTGTCTATCTCCTTCACTTATAAGAGAATGATGGTGCACATCAAAAGGCAAACAAGCACTTAAATCACGTGGATTATACACAAAAAGGACGTCTGAACTAGATATTTGATCATATGCCCTTACTTTCTCTTCAAAAGTGGATATTCCTTCACGTTTATCATATTGCGTGGCGAGACGCTTTCCTTCCATTACTAATGAATCTTTTAAATTATCGACGTATAACTTTTCATACGAGTATAAAGATACAAAATAAAGAAAGGAGACTGTTACACATACTGCACATACTACTGTAAGCCAAAGCTTTTGTACCATCGTAAACATACGTTACACCTCAAATTTATAGCCTACACCCCAAACTGTTTGAATGTAGTTTCCACTTTCTCCGAGCTTCAAACGCATCGTTTTCACATGCGTATCTACTGTTCTTGTACTTCCTGCATAATCATATCCCCACACCTTTTCAAGTAATTGCTCACGACTAAATACTTGTCCATTATGTTGGCAAAGAAAATATAGTAAATCAAACTCTTTTACCGTAAGAGAAATCGACTCTTCATTCGTCTCGATTCTCCTACTTTTTTCATTTATAAGGATCGGTCCAAATTGAATCTCTTCTTGCTGCTCTTGCTTTGTATACCGTCTTAAAACAGCTTCCATACGAGCAATTAGTTCACCGGGACTAAATGGCTTTACAATATAATCATCTGCCCCCATCCGTAAGCCGTTCACCCTATTCCACTCTTCACCTTTTGCAGTTAAAAATATAATAGGTACATCTGACGTTTTTCGAATCTCTTTACAAACTGAAAGCCCATCCATCTCTGGCATCATAATATCCAATACAACGAAATCATAATGATCCGTCTCTAAATTTCGGAGCGCCTCTTTCCCATTTTCAGCTTCTCCCCACTCGTATCCGAAGTTATCCAAGTACATACCGACAAGTTGCCTCATATCACTTTCGTCATCTACAACTAGCACTCTATATTTACTCATTGTCCTTTCCCTTCTCTCTCTATGAGCTGAAACGGCCCTTTTCCGACTTTAATTGTTTGTTTTATTTTCATATTCTTTATATCCATTACGCATACTTCATCACTATCATAACTAGCTACATATCCTTCTGCACCACTTTTCAAAAATGCAAATGGATTAGATCCTACTTCTGTAGATCCTACCTCTTGATATGTACTTGCATCAAACTTTCTAAGCATATTAGAACCATGACTTAATGCATATACGTACTTATCATCCCTCGCTATATTCACAGGCATAAACGGAGCGTGTAAAGAGCGTACCATCTCTCCACTCTGTAAAGAATACACTAATACTTTCTCATTCACTTGATTTCCATCACCATGTCCGCCAATCCATATTTCTTTCCCATTAGCACTAACCGTCGCTCCTGTTGATGCCGGCGGAATCATAAAGGATTGTATAACTTCTTTTTTCTTCGTATCAATTGTCGTTAGTTTCGTATCATAAAAGTTCAATACAGATAACTGCTTATTATGCTCTACCATCGTTAACGGTCCTTTTCCTGTTGAAACACTACCCATCTCTTTCCCTTTTACCGTAAAGAACCTTACCTTTTGTTCATTTTGATCGGCAGCAAATAATTGTTTTCCATCTTCTGATGCGATAACATTAGCAATTCCTTTTCCAGTCTTGTATTTGTCTACTTGTCTTCCTTCTGCCAGTGAGTATACATACATATATTCTAACTGCTTGCCATAAACAAGTATGTCCTCACCATCTCGAAGTAGTGTAACCCCCGTAATCGGTTCATTCAATTCCCATGTTGTTATTAGCTTCTTTGTTTTTTTATTAATAAAACTAATACTACCTTCTTTTATATTAGTTGTTATAATAACACTTTTATCTTTAGCAATTGGTGTATACGAACTTCCTTGGCACCCTACTAATAGAAATAAAAAACAGAGAAGAACAAAATACTTTCTCAAAAGATTCCCTCCATCTTCGGATGATTTCGTTATAATTGTAAAATAACAAATAAATGTGTGGAAAATGTGAAATCTTCCATTATTAATAAACTTACATATATAATGTACAACAAATAGAATTTGAGGTGTGCAAATTATGCTTTTTCCTGATTTAGCAAATAAAATTGTACGTGAAGTACGCAGACTAATTACTGAAAACATTATTATCATTAATATACAAGGATTTATTATCGCAAGTACAGATGCAGCGACAATTGTTACTGCAAATCCTGGATGTCTATTACAAATGAAACTAGGTATTGAACATGAAAAACTCTCTCATAAAATGCGAGGAATTCATATTGTAGACTTATTATTAGAAGCAATTGAAACCAACTCGTAATAACTCGTAACATACGTAACAATAGGAAAACGGCTATCTCTTTCGTCTATGTAAAGAGATAGCCGCTTTTTTGTCCGCTACAAAATTAAGAATATGTTACTTTATAATAAAAAAGAACAACAGAAACATTACAGTTTTGTAAAAAACAATCCAGTATATTCCTCAAAAAAACACATGAACCGTTGATACAATAGGATTCTCATTCTTTCATATAGGAAACTTCATCCAAAAAATCTCCATTTTTAGCAAGGCTGAAAATGCGGAAAATTCCTTTTATACTCTAGCTTTCTCCTCTCTCCTCTTCTCTACTAATCTAGGATAAATTAGGTAAATTTTAAGTCTATGAATTTTTTTCCATCTTTTTTCTTGCAAATTATATGCTACGATGAATTTGTCAGTCGGACAGGCTGTCAAAAACAAATCGTGTGAAAACAATTTAAAACTTTATATAGGGGGACACACACATCATGAAAAAGCGTGTTTTATTATCTGTAGCTGCTGCAACAGCTCTTACTCTAGGAGTATCGTCTTTAGATGCACAAGCTGCAACAGTACAACCATCTAACATAAATGTTCAAAATATTCAGCATTCTAAAGTTGTTATGAAGCAAATGAGCCAACAAGAATTACAAGCATTCTTACAATCTATGGGAATCGAATCTTTAGCACAATGGAATCAAGGACAGTTCCAACAAGGTTGCTTCATTCCTGGTCAACAGCCTACTGAAAATGTTGTTACTGAACAACCAACAGCTAAACCAGAAACTCAAAAACCTGTAGAACAAAAGCCTGTAGAACAAAAGCCGGCTGAAGAAACAGCTAAACCAGAAGCTCAAAAACCTGCTGAAAATAACAGTACACAAAACAATAACAATCAAAACGAAACTCAAAAACCTGCTGAGCAAAAGCCTGCTGAAGAAGCAAAATCTTTAAGCGAATTCGAACAACGCGTTGTTGAATTAACAAACGCAGAGCGTACAAAACAAGGCTTACCAGCATTAAAAATCGATACTGAATTAAGCAAAGTAGCACGTATTAAATCTGAAGATATGCAAAAGAATAACTACTTTGATCATAACAGTCCTACATACGGGTCTCCGTTTGACATGATGAAGAAATTTGGTATTTCTTATAAATCTGCGGGCGAAAACATCGCCCAAGGTCAACGTACACCAGAAGAAGTTGTACAAGCTTGGATGAACAGTGCTGGACACCGTGCAAATATCTTAAATAGCGGCTTCACTCACATCGGTGTTGGCTATGTAGAAAGCGGAAACTACTGGACACAACAATTTATTACGAAGTAAATAGAAAAAAAGAGTCTTCTCCTAGAAGACTCTTTTCTATGTTTCATAGCTTTCTAATATGTATGCGTATAAAATGTAGAACATAAACAAAATAGCCCCACAGCTGATTACACTAATTAACAGATAAAATCCCCACTTCAAGTTCAAAAATAACGACAACAATATGCTGCATGCCATCACTTGAAAGATTCGTCTACTAACTAAACGAATTTTTTGTAATTTAATCGGTTCTTTCTCAGTACCCTTCGCCTTTTTAAACTCTTTGCTAAGCATAAAAAGAAACATACTAATTCCAATTGTTAGTCCTGTTTGAAAGGATATAATACTTCCTAAATTAATCAAGAGAATGAGCATATGAATAAACAACATAAATAAAGTAACACTCTTTATAAATCCACTTATAATGAACTGCTCTCCTTTATTAAACTTATATATATTATGTGAAATAATATACACTAATCCATGTAAGAAAATAATAAGACAAGGAATAAATAATATAACAACTTGTTTACTCATAAACTCGTTTGGCACACCACTCTCGTTCCAATGTACTGCCATGCGACTTGATAAATATGGATAGAGGCATAGAGTAAATAAAAGACAAGCGAAAAATATTCCTAGTATATATTTATATTTGACCAAGTGATTCTCACCTCTCTTTTCTCTTTACGGCTTCGCCTATTTTAGAGAAATCCCTGCAAAAATCTACCTTTCTCAATGTAAAACTTACATTTTACGCATTTGTTCTTTGAAATTCTTTCATTTTATTGTTTAAACTTGTAGGGAACGGTACTTCAACTTCGATCTCTTCTTTCGTAATTGGATGCAAAAAATTAATTTTCATCGCATGCAACGCTTGGCGGGACATATATTTTGTTTGTCCACCGTATAATACATCCCCAACTAATGGATTTCCATTATAGCTCATATGAACACGGATTTGATGAGTTCTACCGGTTTCTAATTGTAACGTTACAAGGGTAGTATCTTGCTTCTTAAAATATTTCTCTACTTTATAATATGTTATAGCTTGGTCACCCTTTTCAGATACGCGGCGCCTTGTAGCGTGATGTCGATCTCTTCCGATGGCCGCGTCAATTTTGCCCTGCTTCTTTTTTACTTTCCCTTCAACAAGTGCCGTATACGTTCTTTTGATCTTTCGTTCCATTAATAGACGATCCATAATCGCACCAGCGATTCTATGCTTCGCGAATACAACTCCGCCTGTCGTATCTTTATCTAGCCGATGAATATGACGAACCTTCGTCTCTAAACCTTGCATTTGAAAATGAAAAGCAACAAGATTTGCAAGTGTTCCCGTCCCATTTTTTTCAGAAGGATGCGTATCCATTTGCTCCGGCTTATTTACAATGATTACGTGATCATCTTCAAACACTACATCTAATTCACCGTATTCCGGCTCTACGCCGTACTCCTCCTCCATAAACATATGAACTTGCAACTTATCTCCTTCTTTTAAAAGTTCACTCCATCTCCTCTGTTCGCCGTTAATTGTAACGCCTTTTTCCATACGAAGCTGATGTAATAACTTTTTCGGTACTTCCCATTCTACTTTTAACAACGAATCAATGCTTATACCATTCCATATCGCTGGAACCATAATTTCGCACCATTCGCCCTTTTTCTTCGTTTCCATACTATATCACCTTATTTCTATTGATTCCCCTATTGTAACGGAAAACACTATATGATGCACCGTCAAAAATAAAGGGCAGCCTACAAATAGACTGTCCTTTACGCTCTAATCCTTTTCATTTCCTGCAACACTTCTTCAGCTTTTTGTTCATACGATAAATCTTTAAAGAAATCCGCCAATCGTTTATAGTCGTTGTACGTATCTAATAAGTCGTCTATCTTCTCTACTTTCATAACTTGCTGTTTTTGCTTCATTTTTACTGGATAACGATACCCCGATACTTCTTGTATTTTGTAATATTCTTCCTCTACTTGAATAACCTTTACAAGTTCCTCCTCTTCCGCATCCATCGTATACCCGTCAAATTCTCTAAGCAACTCATATATAATATGAGTCCATTCATCTTTTGGATAAAACCCTTTTTCTAACCGATAACCGACAATGCGATACATATGCCCATCGTTTTCAGCAAACTGTACTGTATCATTTAGCTTAAACTTAAAATAACGAAACATTGCCTTCACCTACTTGTATGTATTGTTCTTATCACATACTATTTGCAAAATATAGGCCTTGCTATTCATAAAAAAATACTCATCTTATAGATGAGTATTTTTTACGATGATTTTTCTCTTTTCTTTCGAAATGGTAACCACCAGTTCCAATCTCCAAACAATTTCATTAAACTTGGTACAAGCATAAGTCGAATAATTGTTGCATCAAGAAATATCGCTAACGCAACACCAATACCCATCTGCTTTACTGGTAAAATATCAGTAAAGGCGAACGCACCGGTAACAACAATCATAATTAAAGCAGCGGACGTAATGATGCGGCTTGTCGAGACAAGCCCTTCTAGCGTTGCTTGATCGTTATCTCCTGTTTCCTCATATAACTCATGGATTCGTGAAATAAGAAATACTTCATAATCCATGCTTAGTCCAAATACGAGACCGAAAATGAAGATTGGCAAAACAAATAGAACTGAACTCTCATCTAATCCGAAATGACCACCTTCAAATAACCAAATAACAATTCCAATTGTTGCACTTAAACTAAGTACATTCATAATAATCGCCTTTATTGGAATGAGTATAGAACGGAATGCGAATAATAAAATAACAAAGGTTGATCCAAATATAACAGACATACCAATTGCAACTTTATCTTTAATTTCATCTTCTAACTCTTGTTGGAACGTTGTCATCCCGCCTAAATAATAAGTAACATCGTTTTCTTTATAATTCTTTTTGAAATCACGAACCCATTGTTTAGCCGTTTCCGTACGTGGTTTTGTATCTAGGAAAACTTGAATCGTCGTCTTATTCCCTTTCGTATACGCTTCAAGTACAGGAGCTATTTTCGCCGCTTCCGGTGATTGTAACATTCCCGCAACTTGATCTGCTTTCATTCCATTTAGCTCGTTATATACACTTTTCACCTTATATACTTGCTTATCATCTTTTAGCTTTTGAACGACATTTTCTACCTTTTGTAAGCTTTCTTTTTCTGTTATATCGTTCTTCGTCTCTACTACTAAAGTAACATCGGCGTGTGTTTTGACAGTCTTATTAAAGGCTTCTTCATACTTCTCAAATGCAACTCTCGTATCACTCTTTTCTGGTAATGCTTCGACACCAGGAAACTGCAAATTAGCTGTACGTAGTGGTAATAAGCAAATAACAATAAATGTTGTAACAGCAACAATCATTACGATTGGATGTTTCATTACAAACTGCGCAAATTTACGCCATACATTCGATGGAGTAGGTGCTACCTGATTCTTTTTTAATATTCTTTTTCCGATTAAAGATAACAGTGCAGGAAGGAGTGTGAGTGAAAATAAAATACTCATAATGACAACAATCATCCCGCTAATGGCAACAGATTGAATATAGTCTATCTTAAAGAAAAATAAACCGGATAAGCCGACGAATACACATAACCCTGAAAATACGATAGCGCGTCCCGCGGTTTGATACGTAATCGCGATTGCCTCTTTCACTGTTCTCTTCGCAACTTCCTCTCGAAAGCGATTTACAAATAACAGTGCAAAATCAATTGATAATGCGAGCCCAATCATCGGTGCAACATTTAACACGAAAATAGATAGCTCTTTATCAACGCCGATAAAATATAAAATCCCCATCGTACTAATTACACTTAGTAGCCCATTTAAAATCGGTAAAATAGACGCAAGCAGACTACCAAATGAGAATAATAGTACGAGAAAAGCAATAGGTAAACCGATCATCTCTGCTACTTTTAAATCATTTTGTGTTCTTTCATTAATCTCTTGATTAATTTTCGGATACCCTGTCGATGTTACTTTTAATACCGCACTACTTTTTTTCTTGATTTCATCAGCAAATTGCAATGTCTTTTCCATTCGATCTTTATTTGTTTTCTCGGAAAATAAAATCGTCGCATAACCGATATCATCTTGTAACATCTCTTTATTTTCTATTGGATGATGGAAAGACTCATATGTTTCTTTCTCTTGAATATGTTTTATTATTCCCTCTATACCTTTCTGAAACTCCTCATGTGAAGCATCCTTGTTCTTCTCAAAAACGAGTAAAAGTGTATCCTGAGACTGCTTAAAATCTTTATCTAAAATTTCTTTCGTCTTTTGATAATCTCCTTCTGTTTGGAAACCATCACCACCTAATACTCCTGGAAGCTTCGGAGCAAAAATACCGAGCGCTATCGCTAATACTATTAATGCTACGATTACTGTATAACGAAATTTATACAAAAAAGCCCCTAACTTCCCCCACTTATCAATTTTATGTACATTTGTCTTCACACATTTCCACCTACTTTATATAATTCCATTGTCACTTATACTGTATCATATCTTTGTATAAACAAAAAATGTCTGGAAACACTATAATGATAGTTTTTCCAGACATTTTTCTATCTCTCTTTATTAAGCTGAAGCCTCTCGGTAAGTAAACGATGACAATAAATAGCTATAATTAACAGAATCCCCCCTACACAGTAACCTGCTAAAATATCAGTCGGATAATGAACATTTAAAATAACTCTACTTAATCCAACCAATATAATTAATATGCCCAGCAAAATCGTAATACCACATTTCCCAGCTACACTCTTCAAATTGGCAGCAATGATATAGGCAAGAAAACCAAATGTCATAATAGATAGCATTGCATGTCCACTTGGGAAGCTATATCCAAGTGCGTCAAGTGCCTCATTTAATGACGGACGGTCTCTTTTTACAATTTCTTTTATCCCTTTATTAACAAGATGTGTCGTTAATATAGCCATTGGATACACAATCATAGCAGCATAATAACGTTTTTTCCAAAAAACGAGCAAACTTATAATTAGTGTCGCTATAACTCCAATTGCAGATCCTAACTTTGTAACGTATGTGAAGAAAGTAAGTGAGCTTTCTGTTTGTAATCCTTTTACCATCCCGCGGACATATGTATCCACTGCTGTAACTCCGCATGCTTGTACTCTCCAAGCGATAATGCCGAATAAAGCAAGTAATAAAATCATACACATGAACTCATATCGATGTAACTTTTTCTTCAAACGATTTCCTCCTACTTATGAAAAAATGCGATTTCTATTTAGAAACCGCATTTTCTTACTTATTTACCTTTTGTTTTTAACTCTGTCCAGTAACGATCGTAGTCCTTTAACTTATCATCTACATCAACAAGCCATTCTGTACGATTTAATTCTTCTGGTGATAAGAAGATCATGTGGTTATCACGATATTCTTTACTATGAAGAGAACGAGCTTTTTCATTTGGATTACTGTAACCAATTGACTCGTAGTTTTTCACACTTACTTTTTCATCTAATAAGTAGTTCATAAACTTCTCTGCAAGTTCTTTATGTTTTGCACCTTTTGGAATCGCTAACGTATCAGCCCAAATTGTACCGCCTTCTTTTGGTACAACGTATTCTACATCTTTATTATCTTTTGCGATAAATGCTGCATCCCCAGACCATACAGTACCGATCCACGCATCTTCTGTAATGAATTTTTGTTTAATGTTATCTGTATCAAATGCTAATAAGTTTGGAAGTAGCTTCTGTAAATCAGTAGCTGCCGTCTTTAACTGTGCATCCTCTTTTGTACTATTAGAGAAACCGTTTTTCTTAAGTCCCATTCCTAATACTTCACGAGAATCATTTAATAAAGTAACATGTCCTTTATATTTATCGTTCCATAAATCAGCCCAGCTTGTAGGTGCTTCTTTCACATACTTTTTATTGTATGCAATTCCTGTTACACCCCAAGTATATACTAGAGAGTATTTATTCTCTGGGTCAAATGGAGGTGTTTTAAAGTTAGAAACTAGATTTTCGATATTTGGAATATTCTTCTTATCTAGCGGCTCTAATAAGTCCATTTTCGCCATTGTTTTAACCATGTAATCAGATGGCTGAATTAAATCGTATTTCGCACCGCCAGCTTGTAATTTTGCAAGCATTTCTTCGTTACTTGCGTATTTATCATAGTTAATTTTCACGTTATATTTCTTTTCAAAATCCTTTAGAACTTGCTCATCAAAATTATCAGCCCAGCTATAAATATTTAATTCTTCTTTCTTCTCGCCGCAACCAGCAAGTACACCTGCAACAAGACTGAAGCTAATTGCTGCACCAGCTAATCTCTTCATTAATTTCATCGGTTTGTTACCCCCTCGTACTTTCTATATCATTCGTATTATAAAGGAAGGTGTCCTCCAGAGTTTTCTTCACCATCTGCACCTTTGTTACGGAAGATTTCAGATAAAACCATTAATCCTACGATAACAACAATTAAAATTGTAGAAAGAGCATTAATTTCAGGTGATACTCCGCGCTTAACCATACTGTAAATGTATAATGGCAATGTTGTTGATCCTGGTCCTGATACGAAGAAACTAATTACAAAATCATCAATTGATAATGTGAATGTTAATAGTGCTGCTGAAACAACTCCCGGCGCAATGGCTGGAAATGTTACATAACGAAACGTTTGCCATGGCGTTGCACCTAAATCATTTGCAGCCTCTTCTAAATCACGTCCCATACTAGAAAGACGTGCCGCTAAAATAACAACAACAAATGAAATACTAAATGTAATGTGCGCAATAATAATCGTTACTTGTCCAAGTTCCATACCTAATTGGCTAAATAAGATTAGTAAAGATAATCCCATTAAAATATCAGGAATTAAAATTGGTAAGTATACAAGGCCGTTAATAGCCCCTTCAAAACGATATTTATAACGATGTAATGCAATTGCAAAAATCACACCAAGAATGGTCGTTACAACCGTCGTTATAATCGCGATCGTCATACTATTTACAAACGCATCAATAACATCTTGTTTTTGAAATAAATCTGTATACCAATGGAATGTAAAGCCTTCCCATTCCGCATTAATACGGGAATCGTTGAAGGAATATACCATTAAAACCATCATCGGAAAATACAAGAATAATAAAATTAACCAAGAATAAGAAACTAAAAACTTCTTCATCGTTGCCTATTCCCCTCCGTTCTCATCATATTTATATACCTTCGTTGCACGATAATATAAGTAAATTAACAGAACAGAGAATAGAACAACGATAATTGATAACGCAGAACCAAACGGCCAGTCACGCGCACCTAAGAATTGGTTTTGAATTACGTTTCCGATTAATGCTACTTTCGATCCGCCCATTACATCTGATACAACAAACATTCCAATAGAAGAAACGAATACTAAAATAGAACCAGTAGCAACTCCTGACATTGTCATCGGTAATGTTACATTCCAAAATGCCTTTACTGGTGTTGCCCCTAAATCATAAGCTGCTTCTAGCTTGCGCTTATCAAGCTGCTCAATAGCCGCATACACTGGTAAAATCATAAATGGTAATAAAGAATAAACCATCCCTAGTACTACAGAAGGTGTATTATATAGTAAATTTAAAGGCTCACTAATAATACCTAGTTTCAATAGCAATGTGTTTACAAGACCTTGTGAACGTAAAATAACAATCCATGCGTATGAACGAACAAGGAAGTTAATCCAGAATGGAATCGTTGCTAATAATAATAGAATGGAACGATATTTACGATCAACAATTGTAATTGTATACGCAAATGGATAACCGATTAATAAACATAGTACTGTTGTAATAACAGCTATCTTTACTGTTTCCCATAACGTACCCATATACAGCGGATCAAACACACGCACTATATTATCTAGCGTAAACTGCATTTCCACTGTCCCGTATGCTCCGCGCTGTAAAAAGGCGAATGCTAATACGAATAGAAGCGGAAATAAGAAAAAGATTAACAGCCACGTGACCGTAGGTAATGCGAGTAATTTCCCTTTTTTCAATTTAAGGTCACCTCGTCCTCTTGCTCCCAGCCTACGTATACATTATCTCCAATGCTCCACTGCGCTGCTTCTTCAGCAGTTTGGTATGCCATTAGTAATTCCGATGTTTTCTCATCACGTACATAAAGCTTTTCCATATTTCCAACAAACTCAATATCTTCAATATGCCCAAGATGGTATTCTTTTAAAATTGGTTGCTCAACCGAACGAACTTTTACATTTTCAGGGCGAACTGCTACGTAGTTTTCCCCATTTTTCACGATATTATTTTCACCGATGAACGTTGCAACGAACAACGTTTTCGGTTGATTATAAATTTCTTTAGGCGTGCCGACTTGTTCGATATGCCCTTTATTCATAACGACAATACGATCACTCATGCTCATCGCTTCTTCTTGATCGTGCGTTACATATATGAACGTAATTCCTAAATTACGTTGTAAGTTTTTCAATTCACGTTGCAAATCTTTTCTTAACTTAAAGTCAAGCGCTCCAAGTGGCTCATCTAATAGTAATACACGTGGGTTGTTTACAATTGCCCTAGCAATTGCTACACGTTGCTGCTGTCCACCAGAAAGCTTCGAAGGTTTACGATTACGGAACTCAAGTAACTGCGTTAAACGCATTGCCTCTTCAGCACGTTCTTTCTGCTCTGCTGCTGGTACTTTTTGCATTTTCATACCGAAACAAATATTTTTTTCGACATTCATATGTGGGAATAGTGCGTAATGTTGGAACACTAAATTCATATGACGCTTGTACGGCGGCAAATCATTTATTTTTTCATCGTCTAATAAAAGATTCCCTTTAGTTGGAGTTTCAAAACCCGCGATCATACGAAGTAAAGTCGTTTTCCCGCAACCACTCGGTCCTAAAATCGTTAAAAATTCTCCTTCTTTAATGTCTAAAGAAAGAGGTGGGATAATCACTTGATTTCCAAAATGTTTTTCTACTGCTTCAACTTTAATAATCTTTTTCATTTTCCCGTCCTATCTACCTTAAATTTAAATTTTTATATTCATGAATAAATATTTATGTTCTATAGACTATTTTTTGTTTCGATCCAAACAAAAATGGTTATTTAGCAAGCGTTCTCTTCTATTCTTTATGTAGTATGTTTGATTCATTTTCGCACGATACATATGTCGAACAGAAAAACCCCTTCCATTGCGAAGGGGCTTTTATCATACGGCTACGCCTACTGATAAACACCATCATCATTTTAACAACTTTCGTATAAATTTTAAAGCACTTTTTGTAGAAGAATAACGAATTTTCATATCGAACGCTGTAGATTGGGACAAAATGCTTTTATAATGGGAAAAAGTTCGAAAACTTTCTTTACCATGGTATCCTCCTAATCCACTGCTTCCAACGCCCCCAAAAGGTAAATATGGCGTTGCAAGATGATATACAACATCATTTATACATCCTCCGCCATATGAAATATTTCTAGTAACCTTCTCTTGTACACCTTTATCCTCAGAAAATACATATAGTGCTAACGGCTTTGGATGTTGCTGAATCGTTTCAATTACATCTTCTATTTTGTCATATTCTAGTATTGGTAAAATCGGGCCAAAAATTTCATCTTCCATCACAGAGTCTTGCCATGTAACATTTGTTAATACTGTCGGCTCAATATGTAACGTTTCTTTCTTATAATTCCCACCAATCACTGGATTACCGTCTTGTAAAAATGTACATAAACGTTCAAAATGACGCTCACTCACAATTCGTACGTAACTGTCATTTTGTAAAGCATCTTTTCCATACTGCTCTGCGATTTCATGTCGCAATGCCTTGATTAACTGTTCTTTCACTGACGAATGAACGTACATATAATCAGGCGCTACACATGTCTGCCCAGCATTCAAAAACTTGCCCCAAACAATACGTCTTGCCGTTACATCTAGCTTTGCATCTTTATGTACAATACATGGACTTTTCCCACCAAGTTCTAACGTAAGAGGCGTTAAATTTTTCGCCGCTGCTCCCATGACAACTTTCCCCACACCAACACTACCTGTAAAGAAAATATAGTCAAATGGTTCCTTTAACAAAGCCGTACTTTCTTCAACACCACCTTCTACTACCGCCACAAGTTCTTCTGTAAATAACTCTTCTAACATTTTCACAAGAACCTTTGAAACATTTGGCGTTAACTCAGAAGGCTTTAAAATAACTGTGTTTCCCGCTGCTAGGGCTCCAACAAGAGGCGCGATTGCTAATTGAAACGGATAATTCCATGGTGCGATAATAAGCGTTACACCGTACGGTTCTGGCACTATTTTCCCCTTTGATCCAAAATGCGTAAGAGCTGTTCGAACACGTCTTGGTTTACTCCATGATGAAATATGTTGCATTTGAAAAGAAATTTCTTTTAGCACATATCCGATTTCAGTTGTAAACGATTCGTGAATTGACTTATTTAAATCTACTTTCAGTGCTTGAAAAATTTCATCCTCAAAACGCTGAATCCCATCATAAAGCTTCTGTAAATTACTCTTTCTTATTTCTACACTTCTCGTATGTCCTTTATAAAAATATTCCTTTTGCTTATTTACAATAGAAGAAATACTCATTCATTCACCTTCTCCCACTATTTTTATCCAGTTCTTTCATTATTTATATAGAAATAACATATAAAACTTTTTCATTCGTAAAGTTACATTATATATAACTTTTTCTTTTATATAAAATTCATTGCTCAAAAAAACTACCGAAAGAAAATCCCTCGGTAGTTTTACTGTATTAACGATATAAACGAACAGCACCTGCAGAATTATCATCAGCTTGTCCTACTACTTCAAACTTCAGACCAAGATTCGGTAAAATACGTCCTGCATCTGGGATTTGCTCATTGATATACTTTTTAGAATCATCAAACTTCGGTACTCCTGGTAATCCATTGTAAACAAATGTTCCACGCGTTGGAGATACAACTTTCCAAGCTGGCGTTTTATCGAATGAGAACGCCGCATCAGCGATTTGGAATCGTGTACTACTTTTGAATGTTGGTTTGCCATTTAAAGTTCCTGCAATTGCTTCTGGATGAGAGTCAACTACACCAAGGAAACCATGCCCTGGATGCACACCAACCCAGTTATCTGTGTAAGCTGAATCCGCGTACCATACAACCATACCAGTGTTATATTCTGGACCGCGAGCAAATTTCAACGCGTTATCTGAACCAGCATAGTTTCTCCACTCTACATAGTAGTTATGTTTTTTCTTCTCTGTTCCGTTAGATACAACGAAACCATTTAATTTAAATTGTGATGTACCTTCTGCATCATCGGAGAATGCAACTTTACCATCTACTGTTAATGACGCATTATCAAGAGCGAATCCGTTTAACGCTAAACCACCATCAGTAATGTAATCAAATGTTAATTTCACTTTCTTACCTTTGAACTGACTTAAATCATATGATTTATCAATCCATTTTCCATTTGTCGTAGCTGCATTTCCACTATTTGCTTTCTCGCCAAGCCTTTCAATTAACGTTTGTTGACCGTCTTCTGTTACAGCGTGTACTTCAAGGAAATCATACTCTGCTTCAATCTCATACAATGACTTAAAATCAAATTTAGCAGTCGTTGCATTTGTTAAATCGAACAGAGGTGTTTCCATCTTTGTATGAAGATCGTCACCTTTTGTGCTGTAGTAATATTGTTTACCGAATGCTGGATCAATCGTTTTTACATCTTTATCAGGTAAGTTAACACGAATCAAACCTGGTCGATTAGATTTCGTAACACTTTGGTCTAAGTACGTTGCAAGACCGATACCTTTATTTAATTTCTCGTAATCTACTTCTACGATATTCGCCCAGTTACCACCGATTGTTTTTTGAAAGAATTCTTTATTTTGTGGTGATAAACTCGTTGGCGTTGTTCCTGCGATTTTACCAGCCCAGCTTCCGCCACTCATAATAGACCAAGCTTCAACCGGCTCACCATTACCGCTATATTGCGTATCATACTCATCCGGAAGACCTAAATCATGACCATATTCATGTGCGAATACACCAACTGCGCCATCTTCTGGTTCAATTGTGTAGTCGAATGCTGCCATCTTTCCGCCCCAATATGGAACTTTCGCCTGTGTACCTTCAATTGCAAATGGTTTTGGCCCAACTGTCCAACGATGTGACCAAATTGCGTCGTCGCCTAATTTACCGCCACCTGCTTCTTGTCCAACACCCGCATGAATAATCATTAAGTGATCGATTAAACCGTCCGGTTGATTTTGATTTCCATCACCATTTACATCGTATTGATCGAACTGATCAAACTGTGATAAATCAAGTCCGCTATCTACAGCCGCTTTTAATGCATCTTTTACTAGATCACGTGGTCCTTTTGGTCCTTTATTATCATGACCTGTTGCTGCATCAGCACCGTAATCAGCTGCTTTACCAGGAACCGTTAACCATTTTGTAACTGTTCCGTCCACTGTGTAGCTACCACCAGATTGCTCTTCATAATATTGTTTAAACGTTTCAATTTTACTTCCATCATCTAGCGTAAACGGCTCGTTACCGAATAACATTTTTTCATAATGTTCTTTATTAAAATCTTTCGAATACATATAACCAGGCTCTTTATCAATATTGTTATGTTTGAAATCAGCGTACTCTACAAGTAAAACAAGTACTTTATCTTTACGAACTTCACCGTTATACTCTTTTTGCTTAGCAGGTGAAGTTGGCACTTTACCATTTAGACCGCCTTTAACTGGTCCTGTCGCTGCTGGTGTACCTGTCGCTGGTTGCTCTGATTTTTCTTTCGTATCTGCCTTTGCATCTTTCACTTTCTTTAAAAAATCAGATGCTTCTTTCGTAAGTTGGTCCCCATTTGCTTCTTCTTTTCCGGGATTTTCACCCTTTTTCTTCTCTACATACTTTTCAACAGCTTTCTTTGTTTCTGTCTCCGAAGCAGATGAATCAATTACCCCACGTTCTTTTAGCGCATTTGCTAATCTCTCTTCTGGGATTAAGTGGTCATCAACTGGGCTCGTAGCTGTCTTATTCACAGGCGTTTCTGCATACGCAGATTGGCTTCCAGCGCCAAATGAAAGGCCTAAAGCAGCTGTCAAAGCAATTGTTGATAACACTTTAAATGGTTTCTTTTTCATCCCTTATTTCCTCCCCTAATATAAAATATGTATTACATATTGAATTTTATTAAAAATTCAATATTTTTTCAATATTTAGTCATATTATGTAATTTTTTTAATATATTTGTAAAAATTTCTTAGTCAGTATATAAATATATTACAATTTATTAATGTTTTCTGAAAATATTGATAAATCATAGCGAACACTTTATAATTTTTACTGAGGGAATTTAATGGGGATTTTATCTACACAATATTCGATAATTTGACACATAAATATAAAATTCGGTTCAATTATCGTCTACTATGTAGCTGCAATTATGACCAATAATTAGGGAGGAATCACACTTGTACAAAGATAAGGCGGACTCACTAGATCCAGAATGGATTGATTTAATACTTGAAGCCCTAGATTCTGGTATTGCCCTGCAAGAGATCGAATACTTTTTTCAACGTATGAAGCAAACGAGCCAAGCACAATAGCCTCGTTCTTTTTAACGAAGTTTATGTTATAATAATGACATCATAAGACGACTACACATTGATAGAAAGGTGCGCAAATATGATTGGAGAACGTATAAAACGCCTTCGTTTACAAAAAGGGATTTCATTAACAGAACTCGCCGAAAAAGCTGGTGTCGCTAAATCTTACATTAGTTCCATAGAACGGAATTTACAAAAAAACCCTTCCATTCAGTTTCTTGAAAAAATTGCAGCAGTTCTACAAATTCCAGTTGATACTTTACTTCATGATGAAACAACAACGGAAAGTCACCTGGACTCCGAATGGACACAACTTGTTAAAGATGCAATGAGCTCCGGCGTCTCAAAAGAACAGTTCCGTGAATTTCTAGAATTTACACAGTGGAAGCAAAATCAAAAATAATATATATATAAAGGAGCGTATAAGACTAGCGCTCCTTTTTTCTTTATAAAAAAAAAGCGGGAGATACCCGCTTTTTGATTTATTATTTTTCTTCGCCATCTGTTTGGCTCGCGTTGAATGTCCATTCTAAGTCTAATGAATCGCCTTGGAATTTATTTTGATCTTTACCATCATCTTCGAATACAAATTGTACCCATAGATAGTCTTCTGTCCCAGCTTCTAAACCGCCTTTTTCACTCCATTCAGGAGCAAAAACATCTTTAGCAACAACGTCTGGATCTAACGTTTGTAATTCTGCTAATGTTGTTTCATAAACAGGTTCACTTTCTTTATCCCAGTTCCAAATGAATTTCACTTTAATATGCTTACCAAAGTCTTCTCCAGCATTATCGCCTTTTGCATCTTTCACAGAATACTTTGTCGCTAATTTAACGTCTTTAATCGCTAAAGTACCGCTATTCTTTAATAAGAACTCTTTCTTAACAGAATCCCCTGGTTTTAAATTGTCAATATTTACAAGCGTTTTAGGGTTTAATGTAAGATCTAACGTCCCAGCTGCAAATGTATTGTTTGATACTTCTTTATCGCTAAAGTAAGCAAATGTTCCTCCACCAATTAAAGATAACCCCAATGCTGCTGATGCAACTCCCATACCTAATTTCTTTTTCAGACTCACAATCAATTCCCCCTAGCCGTTTTTTGTATTTTTACATTGCTATCTCTTATTTGAAATAAGAGATGTAACTAAAACTATATTAGCTAAGCTAATATTTGTTCTTTTTTAAAGACCTTATGTTCATTATAACGAACAAATCTATGTAAACACAATATATATTTTAAATTATTTTTATTTCTCAATATTGTTTTGATTTTTCAGAAAACAAAAGGTTAATACTTTACTAATTTAGCACTTGTTCCACACTCAAATACATTTTATAAGAAAAAGAAAGTAAGACAAAAAGGTGAGGGCTGACGTTCCCTCACACTCATATAAACATTAATATTTTTTATAGCTATTTACAGCTTATTCATTCGTTTTCTCTTGCACCACATTATTATTTTTCAGTTGTTTCACTGGATCAGTTGAAGTAGCCTTTTCATACTCCATTTGATCAGACTGTTTATCTGTTTATCTGTTTCTATTTTTTCTGTTCTTCTTGCTTCTTCTGCTCTTCTACTTTCTTCTGTTCT
>NZ_AYMH01000071.1:0-24731 GCF_000633475.1 Bacillus sp. H1a
AAAATACAAATAAAGTATTATTATTTAGTGTTCTTATTGCTGGAATAGCTTGTTTCATTGCGTCTAATTTTTTTAAAGAGCGTAAAGTATAAAATATTTTATGTATATAAAAATGAGACTTCTATATAATTTTTAATCAAACTTTTTTACAAAATGAAGTGTTCAACCAAACAAAAAGAAACCATTGTGATTAATCTTTTTTCAAAATGGTTTTACAAAGATATAACGAAATAAGAATACCATACTAATGAAGCACACTATTCAAAAGATTGCTTTACCTTTAAGTTTTTTATACAGTATTCAACCAGGGAACGTTTCTTACGTAAGGAAGGGGTATAAGGGGTTATATGAAAAGAATGAAAAATGTAATGTTGTTAGTGTTATGTTTCTTAATTTTGAGTGGCTGTGTTAATACTAATGAAGAACAAGTTAAAAAATATATAAAAGAAAAACATGGAATCGATGTTGTTGTAACAGATTGGGGCGCTATGCATGAAGGGAATATGGGACATACATACCATACTGTTCAAGAAAAAAACAACAAAAATATTCAATTTAGAGTAGAGGTAGATGGCTTCTTATACTCAAAAATAAAAGGTGATGAATACCAATACGGAAAAAACACATATGAGGAATATAAGAAATTCAAACCAATTCTAGAAGAAATTAAAAAGTTAGGTTACGAGGAATCTGAAAATGAAAATGTTCTTCAATATATTTTGGCTGATGATAATACAGGAGGAAAAGCAACTGATGAGTTGTTATTAACTTTAAAAACGAGTAACAAGATTGATTATAGCCAATTTGAATCAGCAGAATTAGATCGTTTATATGCTCTAATCCAATTCATTCAGAAGAGTAATAGAAAGATAACAAAACTTGAAATTGAGGATTATAATGGTGAATCTATAGGCTTACCTTTTTATAATGTGCAAAAAGCTATAAAGAAAGAAGAACTGCTTTTAACAATGAAAAACACCGTAAGGGGTTATTGGACATATTTGATTCAAACTGAAACAAAAGTAGGCGAAAGGTTAAATGAAATTCAAAATGATCGTTTTGGAATTGAAGATATTACTTGTTCACACCCGAAAGACGGCAATTGTCTAGAGTATGAATTGACTTTAGTTTTCAATGACAGTGAGATAAAATATAGAAATGATTCATATGTAATAGAGGATTTGAGAAAGGTAGTCACTATTCTTAAAGAAGAACTATATAATAAGGAATTTAACATATTTTTAAGGAACAAGGATGGAACAAGTTATTCACTCTGGCTATCATCAGAAACAATCAAAAAAAGTAATAACATCGAAGAACTTATAAAATAACAATCTCCTAAAGAATAAATCTAAAGCACTTTTTACGTTTGTTATTTGGTGTGAAAGCATGATATAAGTTAGTAAAATAAATCATTTGTATAAGAGTGTAAGAGCATGTTTTAACATATGCTCTTTTTTTCTAATGGATTCGCTAAAATCAGTAGTAATAAGTTAAGTATATTTTATGTTAATAACCTCCCAACAAGCTAAAAAGTAGGAAGTTACTTCATTTCTAGGAACAAAAATTTATCAATTCTGAACACCATTGATTAGTTGTACCGTTTTAAAGAAAATAATACCGTTTGCAAAAAAGTTACATTGTTTTATTCCTTTTCGATTAAAGAATTCCAGGTGATTTTTAATCAAACTTTTTTATAAAAATTGTATAATGCTTCACAAAGTAGAATTCCGTTTTGATCAATCTTTTTTCAAAATGGATTCTTTTTGTCTCTTATCAAATAAGGGTTTGTAAAACATTTCTGATTAAACTTTATTCCAAACCAATAGGGGCTGTTTTAATAAGGGGGGTAAAATTTCACGTACCGAAATGATTAATAAAAAATAAAATACATTCACCATAAAATATTATTGTGCCATATTCAAACAACCCTGTGTAATTCCACAAAAATACTCGTATAAATCCCTTTTCGAACTTTGGCACACTCTATCTTGCATTGTCGAACAAAAAAAACATATTTCCTTCCTAAATTGCATTGATAGTAGAAATAAGCACTAAAAAGGGGGAGTATGTTATGTTCGGTTCCTTCAAACCGCTGAAGAAACAAAAAGTTAAATCAAGCAAGGTTCTTTCAAAAAAATCATATAAGGGCGAGCACTAATCATGATGTTGAGCCATTTTAAAAATTCTGTTAACAGTTAATTCAGGAGGTTGTAAGAGATATGAAGTCTGCCGTTTCCCCAAGGTCATTGTCCGGATTCCTTGGTCTTGTTTTTGCTTTCGCGATCCCTTTTTGGGTGGTTGGCGCCATGACGGGAAGCATGAAAGGGCTGCCGATGAATCTTCCGACGAGTGCCTTGATGTTTGTTTGTCCCACCATCACCGCAACCATTCTTGTCTACAAACAAGATCGGACGAAAGGCGTAAAGCGGCTGCTGGCAAGAGTGCTCGATTACAAAAGAATTAAGCATAAGATCTGGTATATTCCTATTATTTTTATCATACCGTTAATCGGTCTGCTCTCATATGCAATTCTACGTATGTTAGGGCTCCCACTATCAGGGGTTCAAACTCCATTGCTGGCGCTCCCACTACTCTTTATTTTGTTTTTTATCTCCGCCACGTTTGAGGAACTGGGGTGGATGGGTTATGCGATTGAGCCGATGCAGGAGCGGTGGGGAGCACTTGGGGCAGGCCTGATTTTGGGCTGCGTGTGGGGAATATGGCATGTTATTCCGTTGATCGAGGCCCATCATTCTCCGGCATGGATTGCAGCCTGGTTCATTGGCACCGTTGCAGCAAGGGTCATTATCGTCTGGGTGTATAACAATACGGAAAAAAGCATCTTTGCATCCATCATCATCCACGCGATGCTGAATGTCATTGATTCTTTTTTACCAAGCTATGATGCGAGTTATGTCCCGGGCATAACCGGTGTTGTAACAACCCTTGCGGCGATAATCGTCACATTCCTATGGGGTTCACGAACACTGGCGCGGTTCAGATACGCGTAACAACGATCTTATTCTGCGTTTGGCCATATCAATATAATGAGGGAAAGCAGTCGCTTTCCCTCATTGTTTTAGCAGATGCGTTCCGACCTGTTTAATTAAAAAAATGTTTTAGACTATAGAAAAAAGTATTAGACTATTAAAAAATAGTTGCAGACTGAAAAGGTGCTTTCCATATTTGAAAACACCTTTTTAACATGAATTCTGTTAAAGTTAATAAATGATTTTTACTTAGTTAACAGTAGCTTCTAGTTAGTTTAACTGCTACCAGTAATACCCATACCCAAATAGACTGTAATCAATAAAAGCACACCTCCTAGTTCTGTATTGAGCCACCTTAACTTTGTGAATTTTATTTTAGAGAATGTCACTTGGTAAAGTGTGCAACATAATGGGAATTTATGTTAAAGTTATATTAGGAAAGTTTACAAAATAATTAGACATACAGAGGGAGAAATTGTGTTGAAATCTATTAAAAAACTAGCCATCATATTACTAATTGTTTCAATTTTCTTTATCGCATATAAAAATATTTCAAAACAAAAAGAAGGTTATGAATTTGTTATGGAATATTTAAAGACACATAAGACAGATAAAAATGTATCTTTTATTCTACAAAGAAATGGAAAAAATCTAGTAAGTATAAATTCTGATGAGGTAATTCCTTTAGCAAGCATGATGAAGCTAATTATTGCTGTAGAATTTGCTAAACAATCTGCTGAAGGAACGATTAAAGTTGATCAACAAATTCCCTTAAGCGATTTAGAAGCATATTATATAAAAGATACAGATGCCTCTAACCACCCTAATTGGATTCGTTATTTAAATGAAAAAAACATTATTCGAAATAATCAAGTAACATTAGAACAAATTGCAAAAGGAATGTTGCAGTTTAGTTCTAATGCAAATGCTGATTATTTAATAGACAAATTAGGTTTGGAAAATATTAATCAAACGATGAAAAATTTACAATTACCTCATCATCAAGAATTATATCCACTTGTATCTAGTTTATATGTTGCTGGCAATTTAAAAAAAGAAGAGAATTTAACCAAAAACGAAACCTTAATAAAAATGAAAGCTATGTCACAAAAAAAATTTGCTGGGGAATCCATTAAGATTCATCAATGGATGAAAAATTCTACTGAATTTAAACAACGTAATATCCCATGTCTAGGCGATATTGAATTTCAAAGAATATGGTCAGATAATTTACCAGCCGCATCAGCAAAAGACTATCTTCTATTGATGGAACGACTGAATCGTAAAGACTATTTCCCACAGGATGTGCAGAAAGAGTTAGACAAGATTGTCGAATGGCCTATGGAGAATCCAAATAACAAGGAATGGTTAATACATGTAGGGCAAAAAGGTGGTTCAACAGCATTTCTATTAACAAACTCCCTTTATACAAAGGATAAAGAGGGAAATATGACGGAACTAGTGTTTATGTTTAATGACTTAAATGAAACTGATTATATGAACCTGAGTGAACATTACAATGATTTCGTGTTAAAAACTTTGAATGATCAAAAATTCAGAGATCTCTTAATTGAAAATTTAGATTAATTCAGAGATTGACCACACCATCTCTATATGGAAAGGCGGGCATGATACCATTGTGAGGGTGTGAAATTTCTGTCCACCGCAACATTCGCAAAGTAATCATGCCCGTATGGGATCTATCTCAAGCCTATACGATATGAAAATATGTTCTCAAAGTTTGGGAATTTCACTCGTCTCAATTGGCTCAATTTTCGGTTGTGAAATATAAAAATTCCTAAACTGTAGTTTTATCAAATACAATTTCTCAGAATTCTCCTTATTTCCATTACATAAAATGTATATTCACTATCCAGTCTAATACTTTATTTTAATAAAACTCTTATCATGAAATATAAACGATTCGTCAGTCTAAATCTTTATTTTAGTTAATTAGACAAATACGAATAGCAATACCCCATTAGACCAAGGATGTTCAGTCTAAAACATTTTTTAAACTGAACAGAAAATAAGTAGCCGGTTCCTTAACGTACAGGGAACCGGCTACAATGTGTCTAAACGTACAATTTTCTTTTTTTGATATGGTGACCCCATACCCATCAAGCTAAGATTTTAAAGTACCCCCTAAATGGAAATTTTATGTTTTTATAGCATCGAAGTTTATTTTTCTTTCTTCTTTTTAAATGCCAAAACATAAAATAATATTGGGATTAAAAAATATGCCAATAACTGTCCCTTTCCATAAGGACCGCCCTTAATATCTCCTCCTGCTAGCTGCATAATAGATGATATTGTAAACAAAATTGCTACAACTAATGCCCATTTACGTTGAATTAATTTATTATTCATTTTTCTTCACTTGCTTTCATAAAATATTTTTTTCATACAATACCCATTATGGTAGTAATACCTATATTAATTAGGGTTTATTTCGTATGCGAATTTTTAAATAATCTACACTGATCCCCTATAAAAAGCAAAAAAGCTCCCCTAAAAATTTCCTAATGCAGTCTTAGCTTGATAGTGATGTGGTCTCGCCACATGCCCATCAACTTAAGAATTCAGAATTACCCCAAAACGAAAAAGTGAGCTTTTTTGTTACAAGTTAAGTTAGTACAAAATTTTGTTCTGGGGTGCTATAAAATTTTAGCTTGATACCGATGTGGGGCGACCCCTATAAATAAAATCAATTTATGAATATAAGTAATTTAAATTATTAAAAGTAATTAATATAAAAGACTCTGATTTTAAAAAGATCAGAGTTTTTTAAAATGATAGGTGATCCCTTATATAATAATAAAAAAATTATGATAATTGCGCACTAACAGTAATAGTAAGTCCAACACCTAAAACTAGAATAATCCAAGTCCAATACTTATTTCGAATGAAAAATAACGCAGAGTTATCTTTTATTTGAAATCTTTCTCCGGTATTTTCATCGACGAGTGTTCGTACACTATCAGATATAAACTTTTTAGTGAAAAAATAATTACTCATCGCTATAAATATAGTACAAAATATTCCATTAAAAATAAATCCAGGGTTATGTACCGTGTCCAATTGCAAAATACTAGAAAAGATTCCACTTATCAGACTCCCTAAAATTAATGCTAAGACTACTAACAGTCCTTTTCCTCTCCAAATAATCATTACAATGACTCCTTTCAATTTCTAAATAATGGGACATACATATTACATTATATTACATTATGTTACTTTATGGAAAAGTTTCTTATCAACTATCACACTGGTATTTAGCTTCCTACCTACGTTACTTTTTATTTGGATTTATTTCCTTCATTTGAGTTTGGAAAATATCGCTGTCTTTTATGCCCAGGACCAGCATTTCATTTTTTAGTGACCGCCAGGGTTCGATTTTGATAGATCTAGTAGTTTTATCCCGTAAGGTGTATTCGTGAATATAATGTGATTTGTCATTTTTCTTCATTGTAAATCCTCTTTTTCCTTTTAATCCATTAAAACGTGTAGTTATATAAAAATTATACATTAAAGAACGTTCTTAAACAGTATTACTCTTTTTATCATTTCCTCTGGATTTGTTTTTGAAGTGAAGACTGTTTGTGCATCATTCATCATCCTCCAAAATAAAAAGCATCCACTATGTGAACACTTCATGTTATTATGGTTAAGCTATATTAATTCAGATTGATATGAGGTGAAACGAATGGAAAATAAAGAACCTAAACAAGAATACGATCTAAGCAAAATATACACATACAAAGAGTTCCCTGATAAAATTAGCGGTCGCAGTGATAATTGTGGCAATACCTCATTTAAAAGTTCCGTTAAAGATTTCATCTTTTTAAGAGAATGTCGTCAATGCGGTATGAAGAAAATCATATAGCCCTATCCAGGTCTCTTTTTTTTGTAAAATAAAAAGCACTCGAATGGATGCTTAATTTTTCCTTCTCTAAAATATTCTAATAAGCAATGAAAGAGCCGTTACGTTTGTGATGGTTTCTTTTTGCTATAATGGGATAAAGGGGAGATGAATTGTGTTAGAAGAAAAAGAATTGCTACATTATCTAATAAACGCTACTGATTACATAGGAAATCCATCAGAAATAAGCAAATCACCAGGCATTAAAGATAAACTTATTGAACAAGGCTATTTAGAGGATGTAGACGAGATAAAGTTTACAGAAAAAGCTATAGACTTACTAAATAACTTTTATGAAAAGCACGCTTCTCATGCGTTGGAAGTACTTAAGATGTTGAGATTACCATTATACGAAGTATCGTTTGGTGAAATATGTTATTGGATGGCAATGGAAGATCAAATGTATTGTGTTAAGTATCTTCTCAAAAGGTTAGATGAAGATGGGAGAGTACGAATTGATGAGAGTAGCAATTGGTATATGAGAATGAGGTATTATGGAATAGAGGATTAAGTAAATATGTAAGATAGTTTTGCAATGTAAGATTTTCTTCTTTTCTGTCTAATAGGGTTCACCATATGTTGGTTTAAAATAAAGTTAGGATATTACATTATCATAATATCCGATTTGTTCTTATTATTGATTAACTGGATCTGTGCAATATTTCTTTGCAATTGCACTTGCTATATCAATTGCCTTTTGTAGGGTAACTTGTTTAGAATTAGAATCCAAAACTTCCAGTCCAAATTCTTCATAAATCTCAAAATCATGACTTGTTACAAATCTATACTTTGAAGGGATAGATTCTCTGTCTATTGTTAAATGAAAAGCATAAGAATTATCTAAACACAATAATTCAACTTTAAACGTATTTAATGTACTAGGATGACGAAATTGATAATACTCAACTGGATATAAATAATCGCCTTCATGATTGTAGTTAAAGTCTTTTGAAAAATTCATAATTACCACCCCTTATGGATTTATTTGGAATTATATTTATCATAACTCTATCTCAAGCTAAAAGTACAGAATTTTCAGTTTTTAGGAACAACTGTGTCCCTTATGTACTTAAAAATTATAATTACCTATACCTACATTTTTTATAATTTATTACGAAATGTATATTGATTTAAAACATTTTGTTCAAAATGTTTAATTGAAATTTTTAGGGGTTTAAGACCGTTCTTTGTTCTCCTCTTCTAAATTAACATAATTTTCAAATGTCAAAAGTGGATATGTTAAGATTTGATATATAATAAAATCAACCCGTGGTTAGAGTGTTTGCTCCGATTCAAGTTATGAGATAGTTTATTTCACTTTTTTTCATTATCTAAAATAGAACTTGTAGAGATACCTACAAGTTCTTTTTATTTTCAAATTCAATATTAATAATAATTTAACTATATTAACAGGGTGCTGCTATTGTTGTGGTCTTCATGTATATTAGCAAGTATTCATTTATTCACCCAAGATTTATACTATTCAAACCCCTGTTTTTTTCTGGGAACACCATGTACTTTTTATAAAAGCCAAAAATTGCAAGCTAACACTCCTACTATACTAGTTTTATCTATATACCCTAGACCGTTTCGACTATCCATACTTTTATAACGATTATCTCCCATTACAAATAATTTGCCTGAAGGCACTTTCCTCTCGCTAAAGTTGGAGAAAAATTCAGTTTTATTAATTAAATCTTTGTAAACATAAGGTTCTTCTTGTTTCTCCCCATCTATATAAACGGAATCGTTAACCATTTTAACTGTTTCATTGGGCAAACCAATTATCCTTTTTATGTAATAATTGGAATCGTTCGGTATTTTTATAACAACAATCTGCCCATGATATAATGGGCAGATTGTTGTAGCTGCTCTATTTACTAATATATATTCTTGATCTTGTACAGTGGGGTACATGGAATTTCCTTTTACTTTATAAAAATCAAAATTGAAAAATAACACCAAAAACATCAACATACCAAATAGAAAAAACTTTAAATTAAGATTATATTCTTGTTCTTCAGATAACATATGGTTCCATTCCTTATTAATAATTTCATAAAAAATGCCGCCTACTAAGTTTTAATGTAGGGGGCATTTTTTTATTATCTTCATTCGCTTTATTTAGTTTGTTTGAGAAGGGGTATTATCCCCTGTATCCTTTTTTAATTCAAAGTATGCATCTAAAATGTCTCTACCAATCATTGAATTAATTCCACCTTTATCATCATATACCCATGGTACAACAACAGAAAATGCGACTTCTGGGTTATCATATGGAGCATATCCTGCTAAAGTTAAATTATAACAACGGATTCTTTTCCCTTGTTCATCTCTACCAACAGGATCATCTCCTCCATAAACTGTTTGTGCTGTTCCTGTTTTACCAGCCGGTTTATAAGAAGCTTTTTGGAAATAATGCACACCTGTTCCATCACCTTCTTGAAATACTCTTCTGAAACCTTCTTGTACTCGATCAATATATTCTTTTTTCATATCTACACGGTTCAATACAACTGGCTCCATGGATTGTACAACTTTTCCAATCTCTTCTTCTTTCACTGTATGCTCTCGAATTTCTTGCACAATCTGTGGTTTCATTCGATATCCCCCATTTGCAATAGTAGAAATGTATTGTGCTAACTGCAATGGTGAATACGTATCATACTGTCCAATAGCTAAATCTAGTAAGAAACCTGGCTGATAATTTTCTTTACTCATTTGCCCAATATCTTCATTTGGTAAATCTATACCTGTTGGAACACCTAAACCAAATTGTCCAAAATAATATCTCATTTTATCAAATGTAGCTGCTGTAATATTTAATGAGCCATTAGGTACATAATTTATGCCTGCAATTTTTAAAGCTGTATTGAACATGTAAACATTTGATGAAACTTGTAACGCTCGTAGGTCATCAATACTTCCAAAATCCTTCCAAGATTTTTTGGGTTTTGTTCCTTTAAAATACATTGGTGCATCATGAAAATATGTTCCTGGCGTTATGGAATCTGTCTCAAATCCTGTTAAAAGTGTAGCTCCTTTTACGGTAGATCCAAGCTCATAAGAGCTAGTCAATGTACCTAAAGCATAATCTTCTACTTTTATATTCCCATCTTTTTTCACTAATTTTTTTCCAGCCATGGATAAAAGTTGACCCGTTTTTGGATCCATCATTACAACAAACGCTCGGTCTAATAGTGGTTCTGAACCTTTAAACTCTTTTAAACGCTTTTCAATAATCTCTTCAACCTGCTTCTGTAATTTCATATTGATTGTTAATGTTAAATTTTTTCCGTTCTTCCCGTTGGAAATCATTTCTGTTTGAGTAATATTTTTTTCTTTGTCAGTAATATTTCGAACTTCAGCTTTTTCTCCATGTAATACGTCTTCATATCGTTGTTCAATATAACTTTTTCCAATGCGATCATTACGATTGTAACCACGCACTAAATAAGAGTCTAAATTTTCTTTTGGAAGCCCTTCTTCAGCACTTGTAATATTTCCTAATACCGAACGGAATAAATCCCCATTTACATAATTACGATCCCAGTCTGTTGTTGCATCTACCCCTGGGAATCTTTCTAAATTCTCACTTATTATTGCGTATTCTTTCTCGGTTGCGTTCTTTTTTATAACTTGAGGTGTCATTTGATATCCTGAACTCATTTTACTTTTAATAGCTAATACTTTTAGGTCTTCTGGCGTTAATTTACTTAGTTCTTCATCAGTGACACGTTCTCGTCTCAATTTTTCTATTTTATTATCAAACCCTTTTCCCTCAATATTTTTTGCTCTAAGTTTTTCCTCGTCTTGTTTCGTTATTTTTTTTTGGGCCTGTTCTTTATTCATTTGCATCCAAAAATCTTTTCTATCTGTTTCAGTTAATTTATTTATATCTTCTTCGGATATTTCAATTATATTTGACAGGTCTTTAGCTACTTTCAGAATATCATCGGATTGTATACCTTTCATTCTTGTGTACGTTATGACACGAATAGCGTTATTGTTAACAACCTTTTCACCTTCTCGATCAAAAATCTGTCCACGTGGAACGGGGACACTAATGGTTTCGTTTTCTTGTTTTTCAACTATATTTTTATAAGATTCTCCATCAACGATTTGTACTTTTCCTAACTGAAGAATAATAGTTGAAAATAGTAAAAACACACAAAAAAACAGTGCGTTTAATCTAAAAGTAACTTTATCTTCCTTTGTTATATTGGGCTTTCCTTTGCTCATGTAAACCTCCGCTTTAATAATATTAAATCCAATACTTTTACTTAAAATATATTAAATAATATATAAGAATATGTAAAGTTAAATAAATTTAAAGAATTTCTAAAGTATTACCTGATTTTATTAATATATATTTTTAAAAAAAGAGAGCACTGATACATGCAATGAACTTAAGAAACTTTAATACCCCTAAAGTACATCTCATCACTTCAAAAGGTACACCTTGTGGTTTAGTTTCTATCACTACGTATTCAAAGAAGTGAAGAACGTTTGTTATGTCTATAAAAGTATACTTTTATAGACGATTCAAAGGATTGACTTAACGTTAAACACACCCAGGATTATATGTAAACCACAGAAAATGGTGAAGAGACCTTAAAAATATCTACTTCAGGTAGATTGATAAATTAATAAAAAAACAAGAAGGTTAAATAGTAAATATCGCTTTTCCTCTTGTTTTTGTTTTGTGAGTGGCTCCAAAAAGAAAGAATCGTTGTCGTACCCCAACAATAGTATGCAATTTTGCATATTTAATTTGAATCATTTAAATAATATATTATTTTGTTTTAGTTATATATCGTTCTGGAGGGAATTTATGAAAAAGAAAATAAATCAAATTATGCTTGGAATTAGTACAATGGCATTGTCATTAGGTGCGTTGCAAGCTGAAGTATCGGCGGAAGAAAAGGTACCTTACAATGTACTGCAAATGAAACCAGTAGGGATAGAAAAGCCAAAAGATGCAGTTGCTCATTCCTCAAAAGCTGATGAAACATTATCGTTTGAAGAACGTTTAAAAGTAGGAGATTTTTCACAGAAGCCAGCCCCCGCTAATAAAAGTGTGAAAGCGAAGCAGTCGCAGGAAAGCTATACTTTGGATGAGCTGAATAAAATGAGCGATGAGAAGTTAATTGATACACTAGCAAATATTCAATCCGGACAAATTACAGGTTTATTCCAGTATAACGAAGAAACAAAAGCTTTCTATGGAAATAAAGAGCGTATGCAAGTAATTATGAATGGATTGGAGAAACAAGGAAGTACGTTTACAAAAGATGATACAAAAGGAATTGATACATTTACTGAAGTGCTCCGTTCTGCTTTTTATGTCGGAGCGAATAATACAGATGAGAGATTAAGTTATTTAAAAGAGAGAAGCTTCAAAGATAAGTGTTTACCGGTATTAAAAGCAATTGCAAAGAATCCAAACTTCAAACTCGGTACAGCTGAGCAAGATTTAGTTGTAACTGCTTACGGGGATTTAATGAGAAATGCTTCTAGTGACGTTGAAACAGTACAGTATGCAGCAAAAATTTTAAAACAGTATAATAATAACCTTTCTACATATGAAAATGACCGTAAGAAAGGAGGCGCTGTATACGCTGTAATGCAAGCTGTTGATGCCGATATAGAGGTTGATTGGCGCCTCCCAGGTAAAGAGATAAATGAGACAATGTGGTATGGGAAGATTGATAGTTATATAAATGAAATCAATAAAATGGCGCTTATCCGTAATGTCACGGATGAAAATAGTTGGCTCATTAATAATGGGATTTACTATGCAGGACGTTTAGGGAAATTTCATAGCAATCCGAAGAAGGGGTTAGACGTTGTTACCCAGGCGATGCAGATGTATCCATATTTAGGAGAGCAATATTTTGGTGCGGCAGAACAGATTGCTACAAATTACGGCGGAGTAGATGCAAATGGAAAAGCAGTAAATTTAGATCAACTTCGAGAAGAGGGTAAGAAGAAACTTTTACCGAAAACGTATACGTTTGATGACGGAGCAATTGTCTTTAAAACGGGAGATAAAGTGACAGAGGAAAAGATCCAAAGAATGTACTGGGCTGCGAAAGAAGTAAAAGCACAATATCATCGTGTAATTGGAAATGATAAAGCATTAGAACAAGGGAATCCCGATGATGTATTAACAGTCGTGATTTATAATACGCCAAGTGAATATAAATTTAACCAGCAGTTGTACGGATATGGAATAGATAATGGTGGTATGCATATTGAACAAATCGGAGCATTCTTTACATACGAACGTACACCGCAGCAAAGTATTTATAGTTTAGAAGAGTTGTTCCGTCATGAATTTACGCACTATTTGCAAGGAAGATATGAAGTGCCTGGATTATTTTGAGAATGAGATATACAGCAAAATGAACGTTTGACATGGTATCAAGAAGAAAATGCGGAATTATTTGCCGGATCGACACGTACAAATAATGTAGTACCGCGTAAGAGTATGATAAGTGGTTTATCAAACGAACCAGCAGATCGCTTTACAGCAGAAAAAACATTGTTTTCAAAATATGGATCATGGGATTTTTATCACTATTCCTATGCATTGCAGTCTTATATGTATACTAACAAATTTGATGAGTTCGATAAAATACAAGATTTAATTCGTGCAAATGATGTGAAAGGTTATGATGCATACCGAGAGGCGTTAAGTAAAGATGCACAATTGAATAAAGAATATCAAACATATATGTAGCAATTAATTGATAATAAAGATAAATATAATGTGCCGCAAGTATCAGATGATTATGTAGTAAGTCATGCACAGAAGGCACTAGCAGAAGTGAAACAAGAGATTGCAGATGTTGCGAATGTAAAAGATGCAAAAATTACAAAGCATAAGTCTCAATTCTTTAATACATTTACAGTTGAAGGTACGTACACAGGCGTTACAACGAAAGGTGAATCTGAAGACTGGAAAACGATGAGTAAACAAGTGAACGAAGCATTAGAAAAGCTGTCACAAAAAGGTTGGAGCGGTTATAAAACAGTAACAGCATATTTTGTGAATTATCGTGTAAATAATGCAATTCAGTTTAAGAGCGATAGTTCAAAAGCTGAAGATCGAAAAGTCGTTTCGTATCTTTGGGACTTTGGAGATGGTAACACAAGCACAGAAGAAAATCCTACTCATGCATATGAAAAAGAAGGAACGTATACGGCAACTGTAACAATGAAAGATGATAAAGGAAAAGAAAGTAAAGAACAAATGACAGTTAATGTAGATCGAGAAAGAGAAACATATTACGGGGAAGTAAATAACGCAATTCAGTTTAAGAGCAATAGTTCAAAAGCTGAAGATCGAAAAATCGTTTCGTACCTTTGGGACTTTGGAGATGGCAACACAAGCACAGAAGAAAATCCTACTCATGCATATGAAAAAGAAGGAACGTATACGGCAACCGTAACAATGAAAGATGATAAAGGAAAAGAAAGTAAAGAACAAATGACAGTTAACGTAGATCGAATAGGAGAAACTGAAAAAGAACCAAATAATAATCCAGAGCAAGCAAATGTAATTCCGTTTAATACGCTTCTCAAAGGTTCATTTAAGGATGGGGATTATAAAGATATTTATACGTTTAATGTGTCATCGCCAAAAGAAATGAACATTTCTGTCATAAACGAAAGTAAAATCAACATGATATGGGTGCTTTTTCATGAATCAGATATGAAAAAATACGTTGCAGGCGGAAACTCTGATGAAAATATAAATATACTTAAAGGAAAGTTTACTGCAAAACCAGGGAAGTATTATTTATATGTGTATACACCTATTCCTGTAATGGGAACATACGCTGTTAAAGTACAATAAAGATAGACATAGAGATACTTCTTCATAGAAAGAAGTGTCTCTATTTTATTTATCGAATTGTAACTTATGGAAATAGGGATATTGTAGGGGTACTGAAAAGGTGCTTTCCATACCTGAAAACACCTTTTTTATATGAAATCTGTTAAAGTTAGATTTTCACTTAGTTAACAGTAGCTCCCAGTTAGTTTAACTGCTATCAGTAATACTAACTAGAAATTGATACTAGTACTCTAAAAAAGGATGTGATTGGTATGGAAAAGCAAAATTTATTCAAGTGGAAACATTATCAACCGGATATTATTTTATTAATCGTGAGATGGTACCTACGGTACAACCTCAGTTTTCGTGATTTAGTCGAAATGATGGAAGAACGTGGGCTATCCCTTGCTCATACAACGATCATGCGATGGGTTCATCAATATGGTCCCGAATTAGATAAGCACGTACGACGTCATCTTAAATCAACCAATGATTCTTGGGAGTCGATGAGACGTATGTGAAAGTCAAAGGTCAATGGATGTACTTATATCGTGCTGTTGATTCAAAAGGAAATACAATTGATTTTC
The DNA here is from genome assembly GCF_000633475.1 of Bacillus sp. H1a. Taxonomy (NCBI): domain Bacteria; kingdom Bacillati; phylum Bacillota; class Bacilli; order Caryophanales; family Bacillaceae; genus Bacillus; species Bacillus sp. H1a. The sequence continues at coordinate 15,346 of NZ_AYMH01000071.1, forward strand.
ATTTAAGCAAAACAAGAGATCACAGGGCTACAAAGCGTTTTTTCAAGAAAGCTTTGCAGCCTTTTCATGTTTCAAAGCCCCGTGTGATTATAATAGACAAAAATCCGGCCTATCCTATAGAGATTGAAGAGTTGAAGAAAGAGAAAAAGATGCCTGTAGGCATCCAAATAAGGCAGATAAAATACTTTAATAACATTGTAGAGCAAGATCATCGTTTTATTAAAAAGAGAGTTCGTTCAATGTTAGGATTGAAATCTTTTCATACAGCTAAATCTATTCTTTCAGGGATAGAAGCGATGCATATCATTAAAAAAGGCCAACTTATTTTACGGGACAAGTGTGCCCAAAATGAAATGAAGTTTATTCATCAACTATTCGGAATGGCTGCATAAGAATAGATTCCAGTAGGAATCTATATACCTCTTTCAAATAAATGCAATCTTTGCACCAGAACCGCATAAAGAAGCCCCAAAACGCTAAACGTTAGAGATCGAATAAGGGGAAATTGGGAAGAAAAGCATACAGAGGGGGGATTCTCTACAACAGTAATACATGTTATCATATTATTAAAATTCCTAAAATTTCCTTTAAGGACAAAAAAATGAGCTTATATTTGTTTATTTATTTTATGTTACAGTTCCATATGTTAGTCAATTACACCACTGTTAAGAAGGAGTATGCATAATGAAAGCAAAGATACGGATAAAGACAAAGCAAAAGAGTCTATGGAGTTAATCAAAGAGGGTAACGGATATTGGAAAACAGGGTATAAGCCAATTAAAGACGCTACTGTAAAACAAGCAAACTCTCTTAGTGATAAAACAGGGGTAAAATTCGATAGCCCTTCAACTTCTACATCTGACGATAGTAATGTTAAAATATCACAAAACGGCAAAGAGTTAATGGGTGAATGGGGTAGTTACAGAGGTTCTGAATTCCATAAAGGTATAGACTTCCGTGAAGATGAAACATTCACATTCTATGATGATTCTGGTAAAACAGACTATGAAAACAACCATATGGAGGGTGCATGGCATTATAATCCTGAAACGCAGAAAGTGACAATCATGCCAACAGAATTTGTAAAAGATGGTCAGAAAATAGATGCAAAACAAATGAAAGTAGCAGTAGACTATAAGGTTGAGTTCCTAAGAGCAGGTTCTTTACATATGGTAGACGATAAAGGAAACAAGATAGAAGCAGAAAGAAGAAAATAAGAATAGTGTAAGGGGTATGACAGGTTGCTTGTAAAAGGTAACCTGTTTCTAAATAAATATAAAATAGTAAAGGGGAAGATGGAAATGAAAGCAAAGAAACTAGTAACGTTAGCATTACCAATTATGTTGTTAGGTGGTTGTGTAACAATTGAAACAAGTAAGAAAGAAGAACCAAAGAAGGAAGAAACGAGTAAGGTAGAAAAAGAAAGTAAGACTACTGAAAAGGATACTAAGAAAGAAGATAGCTTAACAGTAGCAAAAGGTGAAGACAAGAAGAGTCATTCAAGTAGTTCTTCAAAAGAGGATAATCCTTTATTGAAAGGGGAAAACGGTGAATCGTTAAGAATAGACTCTGATAGTTCTTCTAACAGTAACTCAAACAGTTCTTCAAGTAACTCTAGTAGTGGTAGTAGTAATTTTGAAGAACCTAATTCTTTACTAAGAGGGGAAAACGGTGAGTCATTAAGAATAAACTCGAATTATGCACCTAACTTTAAAACTTCTAGTTCAGTTAATTCAGAAACGAAGAAGTACATGTCAAACATTATAACTTATTCTACTGAAGTTGCGAATACATTAGACCTTGTAGATAAGATTGCAAACTCAAGTTCGAAAGATTATCAACAAAAGAAAAGTGAGTTGGCTTTAAGTCTAGGAGGGGCAAAAGTTCACTTAGGTAAACTAAGAGACCTAAAAGCACCAACTGGATTTGAGGGAGACCAAAAGAACATCGTAAAAGCAATGGATTTATACGGTAAAGGTTTCCAATTAATGATAGATGCATTAAATGATATGGATGAAACAAAGGTAGATAAAGCCATAATTGAAGTACAAGAAGGTAATAAGTACTGGATGGATGCAATAAACAGTATTGATAGAAAAACAAGATAACAATTCAGAGTCAATCAAAAAGGGGTATTCGGAAATGAGAATAAAAAGACTAATAGGTGTTACCCTACCAGTCCTTTTATTGTTTGGTGGTTGTTCCTCTGACAAAGTAAACACTAAGTCAGAGAGCAAACCACTACAAGAAAGTAAGGTAGATAAAGTGAAACCTATGGATGTAGGTAACTATTCAGTAGAAGAGTATATTAATTCTCTTTCAGACATAGCTTTAACGATGGAGGATAAGGTAAATGAGATGGATAACTTACTTGTAGGAGAAGACCTTCCATTCCATAACAAGCATAAGTATTTAAAATTAGCAGAAGAATTAATAGACTTGTCAGTACAAGCTAGGGAGTTAAAAGTACCGAAAGAGTTTGCGGAGATACATAAAGACGTTGATAAAGCTATGCAGATGTACAGTAAGGGTTTTCAATATCAAATAGACTATGTAAAACATCCAAACCCTAAAGATACAAATAAAGCTATAGAGGTTATAACAGAAGCAGGTAACTTTTGGGTAGAAACATCTGAAAGACTGGGTAAAGAATACGGTAAAGTATTATCACAATAAAATCATTATAAGGGGTAGTTTTAAATGAAATCTAAGAGACTGATAACGTTAGCATTACCAATCATGTTACTAGGTGGTTGTGCTACAGATAAAGCAGAGACGAAAGCAAAGGATAAAGTAGAAGAAAAAGCAGTAACAAAGGAAAAGATAGAGTTAGACAAGTATCCTGACCATATGTACAAGTTAAAGAGTGAGTTAGAACTTACAATTGATGACCTAAAAGTAATAGCAGGTAAAACGAAAGATAAGAGTAATGACATCAAAGAGTTAAACAAAGAAATGTTTGAAAAAGGAGAAGAGATACAGAAAATAGTTTCTAATTTCCGTAAAATTGAACCTCCTAAAGAGTTTGAGAAAGAGCATAAAACAATTCTAAAAGGAGTAGACTGTTATAGCGAAGCATTTGAATCACAATTTAAATCAGCTAAGAGTGGTTCTATTAAGAAAGAAAAGGTTGAAAAGTCGAAAGACTTAATGCTAAAAGGAAATGATTACTTCAAAGAGGGGTATGACGACCAACTGTCTGATGCATTAACAAAATCATCAGCGAAGAAACTAGAAGAACAGCAAAAGAATCAGAAACCATCCGAATTCCCCACAGACGGTAAACCATTTGTAGGAGAATGGGGTCATTTGGAAGGTTCTAACTTTGTTAAGGCTTTAGGCTTTAAGGAAGATGGTACATATACAATATTCGATGATAAAGGTAAAACCTCATTCGAAGACAACCATATGACAGGTAAATGGTCTTACAAACCAGACTCAAAACAATTCACAATGACAATTGGGGAGTATGTAAAAGACGGTCAAAAGGTGGATGTGAGTCAAATGAAAGAATCAGTAAGCTATACAGTAGAAATTTTCTTTGCTGATTACTTAAATATGGTAGACGCAAAAGGTAACAGAATTGATGTACAAAAACGTAAATAATATAGTATAAGTCATTATAAAGGTGCTTGGAACAGAACGAAGTAATGTAAACAATAGGTTGTAACAGGTTACTGGTCAAAAGGTAGCCTGTTTACATACAAGAAACAATATATTAAAGGGTATTCAAAATGAAAGCAAAGAAACAAGGATCACAAACAAAGGGGTATATAACAATGAAACGGAAACTATTAGCAGTAGTGTTACCAATTATGTTAGTAGCAGGGGTAGGATGTTCAAATAAAGACGTTGCAGAAGATAAGAAGACTGATAGTCTGCAAGTAGCAGAAGCAGATAGTCAAGAAGTATCAAAAGGTAAAGAAAAATCAGGTAACAAAGACGTATCAGAGACTAAAGCAGAGAAAGAGTACAATTCAAAATTAAACTCTTTATTAGAGGATATAACGAAGCAAGCATTAGAATTAAGTGATATTTTGACTAGTGATAAACCAATAATTGAAAAAGCAGATGCGTACAGAGAGAAGTCTAAACCTATGCAAGAAACAGCAGATAAATTAAGTGAATTAGACCCTGGCGAGAAGTATAAAGACGTACAAAGTACTGTACAGGATGCTATGTATAATGCGAAGACTGGTACAATTTTAATAGGTCAAGGATTAAACCTAAAAGACGAAACTTTAGTTCAAAAGGGTTCGGAATCAATGGATAAAGTTTCTAAATTACTACTTGAAGTAGATAAAAAGTTGAAAGCGATAAAATAAAAGAGGGGGTTATAACACATACCCATCAAGCTAAGATTTTAAAGTATCCCCTTAATGGAAATTTTGTGTTTTTATAGCATCGAAGTTTATTTTTCTCTTTTTGAAGGTAACTTGTTTTCTTAAGTTAATGGACATGGGGTACAGCCATAATTACACATAAAGAAAAAGAATCCCTTATGATTTCTGGGATTCTTTTTCTTGTTTAAAGTTTTATCAGACAAATGATCTGCACATCAATTTATTTTTGATATACAGATCATTTGTCTGATAATTTTTATAAATAATTGCGGCGTAATAAACTTACATAAATGCTTTTAAAAGTTCTTGAACTAATGGAATTGCTCCACCTAGGAATTTTAAAACTGCCATTGCGATTTCCATAATCATTTCCTCCTTTTTAATATTACGATGTAATAAATTTTATACTCTCATTATATTAAGTGTATTAGCTTACATCAATACATTTTAATATGCAATATTTCATCTTAAAATCATGTTTTATACTGTTATAATAGAAGAGGTAAATTCTACAGCATTTTTCGATATACTAAACGGCTAATGAACATAAAAAAGGAAGAGAATTTTTAAAATTCTCTTCCTTTTTTATGTGTTCATAGACAGTACTCATCTATATTAAGAAAGTACACCTATACAATTATTGGTTTTAAAATGCTTGATGATTTACCTTCAGCTCGAGGAATGATACATGCAAATCCGCAATTAGGAGCAGGGGGATTGGGCAAATATTTACTCCAGACTTAAAACAACTTGTAAGGGAAGGAAAAGCAAAGCCGATATTGGATGAACAAATGATGAATAGATTAAGAGAAAGTGGCGTAGAATTTGATCCTATATTACTGCAACAAGTTGATACAGACGGAAAATATGTTTACAAGAGTATTTGTGATACTTTAGAGGTATTAACAGATGATTCGAACATAATTAAACTCAATAATTATCAATTAAGTGTGGATGAAATTGATGATATAAAAGACTTTATTAGGGAGATAAGTAATACAGGAGGCGGGATTACCTAATGAGTAACTTAATAGATGGTGTTTTAACAATAGGAGGCATAGAGATTAATCCAAATACTACATTGAAGGATATAGAAGATGCATTTGGTAAAGCAAATGCTGAAGTAAGGAGATGAACAAATGAGAGAGCAACATTAAGGTTTTCACAACCAGTTAAGTTAGGAAGTAAAAATTTTAGAATTAGCATAGCCTTTAAAAATGAATATATATGGGGCATAGAGTTAATTGTAGATGATCCAGAGATAGACGAACCAATTATGAATGAGCATGATTTTTGGCGATATGTAGCTGAACAAAGAGAAAGGCCTATTGAGGAATTAGAAAAAAGTGATGGGATACGTGATGATATTACGTATGAGTGGGGAAAAATAGACCCTTGGTTTAATCCGAAATCATTTGGAGCAGGTATAAGTATAGTATATTTTCAAAAGTAAAAGTAATAAAACTTTAAATATTAATTACAGAAGTTTAAAGATTCTTGTATAAATGGTTTTAAACAAGATTTATATGGATATGCAGGTGATAGGTATATGAGACGTATTCTTCCTACTGTGGTTAGATTTGTATGATAGCTTATCTATACCAGAGGAGGGGGAATGTGTATCAATTTAAAACAAAGTTATACTGTTTATAAAAAAGTCATACCGTTTTGAAGAAAGTTAAACCGCTTATAAAAAAGATGAACTGAAATAATCTAATCATCACCTGGAAAATTATCCTCAAAACCATGAATTAACAATTAAAATTATGATAAAATTTATATATATGGGAAAGGTGGGAGATTATGAGAAAACGTTCATTGTTAGGAAAAATATTACTTTTTTTCGGACCGATTTTATTTGTTTGGGGACTAATTATGCTTAATGTGATTACAGATATTATACAGTTTGAAAATACAAATAAAGTATTATCATTTAGTGTTCTTATTGCTGGAATAGCTTGTTTCATTGCGTCTAACTTTTTTAAAGAGCGTAAAGTATAAAAAGGGTTCATTAATAAAAAATGAGGCAACGTCCATAGTTAGAATTTGAAACGGAAAAATATAGGAGAGTATAATAATGAAAAAATTGTTAAAGTAATTGGATTTTTTCTTTTTGGTCTAATATTAATGGTAGGATGTACAAAAGAAAATAAAGTGTCTAGCGCAGATCTTTCTGATGATATTAATAAATTTGTAGGTAGTAATGGTTTTATAAACTATAATGCTGTAGTTTCTAAGTTTAGTGAGAATGATGTTGGTTATATCTTTCCTTATTCCTCTATATCTACAAAGAAATTGCAGGAAAATAGATATGAGACCGTAATAGAAGGAATTATTGATGATAAAAAAGAAGAACCGTATGGAAAATATTTAACACTTACTATAAGTGCTAAGCCAGATGAAATAGGACATTTAAATTTAGATGAATTCACAACTAAAGATGAATTTAATGATTGGTTTAAGATTATAAAGGTAGAAAAAAATAAAAAGAATTATGATATATTGACGAATAAGTATAAAGATAAAGTTAACATAGGGTCTATATTACCAGAAGACGTATCAGCAGAGAATCCAATCCATAAGAATACTATGTATAAAAATATCGAAAAGTATTATGAAATTCCTAATCAGACGGAAGAACTTTCAGAAAGTTATGCAGAGTCATCAGGCATAACGGTACAACTCCGCAACGGTTTTCAAGAACTTGGTACTATGAATCAACAAGTTAAAGAGGGCTTATCTTCAAAAATTAATGAAAATTTTTCAAAAGAAGAATTAGGAAAATTAAAATACACACAAACAGCGCGTATATCTAAAAATTATTATATTGTATTACTTTCAGAAAGTGCTGTTGATAATATAGAAGATGTAAAAGCAATTATAATTTTTAAAGATACTGATCCCAAAGATACAACATTATCGTCTTTAGAATTTATTGATTTGAAGAAAAAATAATAGCTTTATAGCACTATTTAAAGAAGAGGGAAGGAATTATTTTTATGTTATTTATTTGGAAAAGAAAAGGTCTTTTAGTTCCATTAGCCTTGTTTTTGGGGTATATACCTGCTATAGCTCTAGCGGGTATAAGTATGGATATGAATATTGAAAAAGGAAGTTTGGTGAATAAATTAATTGGATTTGTAGTGTTATTATTGATGCTTTCACCTGCTTTAATTAACTATCTTTTTACTAAATATTTTGTAAAAGATGAAGGTATTAAGATTGTGACTGATGAAGAAGGAAAACAATATAAAATTGACACTTATAGTAAATTTTTCTTTATAAGAAATTTTACTTGGACATTTATATTTTTGATATTTGACATCATCATGCTGATAAGAGCCATTGTTGGTTCATTCACCAATTAATCGTTATATAAGTTTTAAAACCTAGATTATGTAGAAAAAGAAGCTAGACAATAATTATAGAGTATTGTGGAGTAACTCAGGTAGAAAATGATCAAGCTTTTTTATAAAAACCAACTTAAATTTGCTAAAAAAGAATCCATTTTGATCAATCTTTTTTCAAGGTGGATTCTTTTTATTTATTGAAAAATACTGGTTTGAGAGGGTGATTCTAATCAAACTTTATTTCAAAGCAACAACATGTACACATACAGAACCAATTAATACATGAGCTGTGTGTTACTCATAAAGGAACTTGAGTAGAGATAAATACTGGGTTTTCCCACTATTTGGGGGCAGTGATACCCCATCTCAAAGTTCAAGTGAAAAACGAAGTTAGGTGGACGAGATGGGAAAAACTCTTACCAATTAACATTTCTCTTTATGAACAATCTTTTCAATAATAAGAAAATGAAAGGGAGAGAAACATTATGTCAAAGCTATTACGTGAATTATCTAAACTAGATAGTGAGGTTCTACGTTCTGAAGCATTGGACCAGTTGAAAGTTACATCAGGTAAAATTATTGCTTGTGATCCCCTCATTTTTAATAAAAATCCTTTCCAACAAACAATTCAGCCAGGTACATATCCAATCGTTACTTGGCGGCATAAGAAAGATGGAATAATTGCTGGTGCTGAATTAAAATTATCGGAATCAAAAGTAATAGAATGGAAGATGGCAACAAAACCAGGACAAAATGTTAGTGAACTGGAAGAAGGATATATTTTTGGTTACCCAGTCGATACAGGATTAGGATGCTTTGCGGATGTTGAAGCAATTAATAAGCTCGAGGAAATAGAAGGTAGGCTACAACGAGAGCTAGGGGAAGAATTTATTAGTTTGTATGATGATCTTATAGATGACGTACTAACAGAACATGATGATGATTGGGGAAATTGTGTGGTGTGTGAGGAGACAGGAAGTAATATCATTATGTTCCGTTCAGGTTATGGGGATGGATTTTATCCTTCCTATTGGGGAATCGATGAAGAAGGAAAACTTGTTTCACTTGTTACTGATTTCCAAGTATTACATGAGGAAGATTGAGGACAAAGTTAATAATGATATAGAAAGAGTTACTACTTTTTTCTTTTACATGGTGTGAAATAAAGATAGCCTCCAAAATGAATACGTTTTGGAGGCTGTTTTTATTTTATATTAGACACTTTTTACTAGTACTATTTATATTCGGATTATGAGGGAGCTGTTCAATATTACTATATAAGAACAACCGACAATACAATTATTGATTTATGTTTCTCTGATTTTCCAGAAATCTTCGCTATCCATAGAGGATTCAGTGATAAACAAATTAGGGGAATTTACAACTGGAACTTATAAGTCTATATAAATAAAAAGTTTAATTAAGGGAGGAATGTAAAATGAAGATTGCTGTATCGGAATGGAAAGCATTGAAAAAAGAAACAAAGTTAAAGTTATTACGTTATGCGATGTTAGGGGTCTCGTCACATGCCCATCAACTTAAGAATTCAAAATTACCCCAAAACGAAAAAATGAGCTTTTTGTTACCAGTTAGCACAAAATTTCGTTCTGGGGGTACTATGAAATTTTAGCTTGATAGCGATGGGGTGCCGCCAGCATTTCGGAAAAACCCTACGCTAAGAGCATGCAAAATT